>JBGPND010000021.1:0-40712 GCA_041487355.1 Acetobacteraceae bacterium
CGCCGATGCCGAGTTGCAGGCGATCGCGCTCGCCGAAGAAGCGGCCATGATCGAAGCCGAGCAGGACGCCAACCGGCAGGTTCGCGGTGGCGGGTGACTGCAATGACAGGGGCCGATTGGCCGATTTCGTCACACATTCATCCGCAGGCATGACGACGCCACCGCAATCCGGTTGATCCACATCAATGCGCTAATGAGAACAAATGGCGTAAATTTCTTCAAATGGGCCGGAGGATCGGTGTCATGAATATCTCAGTGATCGACCGGCCGGGCGAGACCGCCGGCCGTGAAGTGGACGCGGTGGCGGAGGATATCCGCCACATGACGACGGTGCAGTTGCGCTGCCTCGGGGTCCGGTCGGTCGTGTATCTCCGGTCCGGCACGGTGGACGGCGAGATGGCCTATGCCATCCACGCCGCCGATGGCATCCCGATGGCTGTCGTCGAGGACATCGACGCGGCCGTGGCGCTGGCGTGCGAGCACGGCATGGCCTTCGTGGCGGTGCATTGATGCCGGTCATCGCCACTGAGATCGAACCGCACGGCGTGACGCGCATCTTCCTCGATTGCCGTCCGGCCGCTCCCGATCCCCACGATGAAGCACGCATCGCCCGCGCGATCGCGCGGGCGCAAGCGGCGGCAACGGCAGATCCGGAAAGGCTGCCCCGCGCCGCCTGACGCCTCGGGGACGCCCCGACCGCCGCCCTTGCCCGTGTCGCGCCAATCCTTACGATGCGGGCATGCACCATCACAAAACGACCCCGGTGGACGAGGTGACCATCGTCCACAGCTCCGATCTGCATGTCGACGACGACCGCATCGCCGGTACCCACGGCGGCGACGGCACGGCCGGCCTCGCCGCCGTGCTGGCCCGCGCCCGCGCTTCCGGCGCCGACATCGTGCTGCTGGCCGGCGACACGTTCGACAACAACCGTGTGCCATCGCAGGTCATCGACCGCGCCGGACGCCTGCTCGCGGACGCCGGAATCCCCGTGGTGATCCTGCCAGGCAACCACGATCCCGCATTGCCGGATTGCGTCTTCGTCCGCGGCGGCTATCCGAGCATTCCCAACGTCTCGGTGCTCGGCATTACGCACGACGAGGCCGTGGCATTCCCGGCCCAGGCGCTGGAAATCTGGGGCCACGCGCATCGCGACTACGAGAACATGGCACCGCTGCGCGGGCCCCGGCCGCGCTCCACACGCTGGCAAATCGCGCTCGCGCACGGCCACTACGAGCCGCCGCACAATCTGGCGACCCCGCTCCGCCCGTCCTGGCTGTTCAGCGACGATGCGATCGCCGCCACCGAGGCCGACTACCTCGCGCTCGGCCACTGGGACCGCCCGGTGCGGGTGGGCAACGGCACCGTGCCGGCCTACTACTCGGGCTCGCCCGAACTGGCGCAAACGGTTAACGTCATCAGGCTGACGACATCCGGCAAGGTTGTCGTCACCCGCGAACCACTGCGCTGGGATCACCGATAACCGACCGGCAAGAAAGGCTGCAGCGATGCCCCTGCTCTACGAACAGCGTGGTTCCGTCGCCATCCTGACATTGAGCCGGCCCGAGGCACGCAACGCCTGGTGCGAAGAATTCATCTCCGGCCTGCAGCAGCGCCTGCCGGAGCTGGAGAACAATCCGGAGGTCCGCTGCGTCATCCTGACCGGCGACGAGAAGGGCGCCGCGTTCAGCGCCGGTGCCGACCTGAAGAACCCGCGCACGCACACGATGGATTCGATCGCCGCATTCATCGAGGCGCTGCCGAGCCGGCGCCGCTCGCATCCGATCCCGATGCTGACCGACTTCGCCAAGCCGATCATCGCCGCGGTGAACGGCTACGCCGTCGGCATCGGCTGCATCGTCACCTATTGCTGCGACATGATCGTCGCCTCGGACCGCGCCGAGTGGCGCCTGCCGCAGAGCGGCCTCGGCATCATCCCCGCGCAAGGCGGCGCCGTCCGGCTGGCGCGCTGGGTCGGCAAGGGCCTGGCGATGCGCGCGGCGTTCGGTTTCCCGCTGAAGGCGGAGGAGGCGTATCGCATCGGCCTGGCGCAATGGCTGGTGCCGCATGACGAGCTGATGGCGCGCGCCATGGAAGTCGCGGAACACATCGCCTCGCTGCCGCCTCTCGCCGCGCGGCTGGTGAAGGAATCGCTGAACCGCGGCCTCGATGTCCCGCTGGCGGATGCCGTGCTGGGCGACCTCTATTGCTTCGCCACCCTGGAGCTGACCGAGGACAAGCAGGAAGCCCATCAGGCCTGGCGCGAACGCCGCAAGCCGCGCTTCAAGGGCCGCTGAAGCTTATGCGTCATGCGAAGCGAGCGTGCCCAAGCTGTCATTGCGAGGAGCGTAGCGACGCGGCAATCTCCGGCCAATTACGAACTCCGAACGAGATTGCCGCGTCGCTACGCTCCTCGCAATGACACTGGAATGAGCTGCCGACCAGAGGAGGGTCCGATGCCTCAGTCGATCCGCGCCGTCGTCGTCGATCCGTCGAGCGACGCCAGGCTCACCCTGCGCGACGTCGAGCTGCCCCCTGCCGCGCCCAACGACGTCACCGTCCGCGTCACGACGATTTCGCTGAACCGCGGCGAGGTCAATCGCGCCTTGTCACAATCCGGCGCCGGCGCGCGGCCCGGCTGGGATTTCGCCGGTGTGGTCCAGGAGGCCGCGGCGGATGGCAGTGGCCCGTCAGTGGGAACGCCGTGGTCGGTCTGCTGCCGAGCGGTGCCTGGGCGGAGCGCGTGCGCGCGCCGAGCCACTCGGTCGCGGCGCTGCCGGATGGCGTTTCCGACGCGCAGGCCGCGACTCTGCCGGTGGCGGGGCTGACCGCATTGCACGCATTGCGGCAGGGCGGGCTGCTGCTCGGCCGCAAGGTGCTGGTCGACGGTGCAACGGGCGGCGTCGGCCACCTTGCGATCCAGCTCGCCGCCGCGTCCGGCGCGGAGGTGTATGGCCATGTGCGACGGGCCGAACAGCAGCCGATGATCAGCGAATGGTGCGGTGACCGCATCATCGTCTCGGCCGATCTGCGTGCTGCCGCTTCGAGCGGACCGTATCATCTGATCATCGATTCCGTTGGCGGCTCCGCGCTGTCGGCGGCGCTGGGGATGCTGCAGCCCAACGGCACCTGCGTGCATTTCGGCGTGTCGGAGTCGCCGCAGACGACATTCGAGAGCCGCAGTTTCTTCCAGACCGGCGGCGTGAAACTCTACGGCCTGGCGCTGTTCCACGAGCTGCGGCGGGTCGAGCCGGCTTCGGAGGGGCTCGCGGTGCTGGCGCACCTGGTTGCGCGGCGCGCGCTGCGGCCGCATATCGAGATCGAGGCGCCGTGGACGGACATCGCCGGCATCGCCCGCCGGTTGATTGCGCGCGAGTTTGTCGGCAAGGCGGTGCTGCATGTGAACTGATCCGCCTCGGGAAAGGTGACCTGATGAGTACCAGCACGCGGCGGAAGCTGCCGTCCCGTATGACCGTCGATGAGTTCATCGACTGGGCCGCCGACGACTCGCGCCCGCCTTGGCAACTTGTCGACGGTGAGCCGCGTGCCACGGCGCCGGCCAGCGCCACGCATGGTGCCATTCAGACGAATCTCGCCTACTTGCTGACACGCCGCTTGATCGAAAGCGGAAGCGCCTGTCGTGCGGTCACCGAACCAGCGATTGTTCCGCGGGTACGCGCCAGCAGCAATCTGCGTGTGGCCGATCTTGCCATTACCTGCTCGCCCATCGAACCAGGGCAGATTGTGCTTTCTGACCCCGTGCTTATCGTAGAAATCCTGTCGCCCACCAACGAGCTGGATACCTGGAAAAATGTCTGGGCCTACGTGTCGATGCCCAGCGTGCTGGAGATTTTGGTGGTTCGCTCGACGTCGGTTGCTGCCGATCTGTTGCGGCGGCGCCCGGATGGTGCATGGCCTGAGGAGCCGACCAAACTTGGTCCAAACGATTTGCTGCACCTGGATTCCATCGACCTGACCTGTCCATTGGCCGACGTCTACGCGCGTACCGATCTCGCACGCAGCGCCTGACCCGCGCTCTCCCTTGGCGCCGCGCTGGCGTGCCAGTACAGTCTGCTATCCCGCATCTGGAATGACACAACCATGCGCCCACGCCTCACGCTGATCGTCATGGCAATTGCCTGGATCGCCTGGCACGCCGATGCTCGCGCCGATACCCAGGCGCTGTACGACGCGGCGCGCAAGGAAGCGCCGATGACCTGGTACATCAGCTTCTACGGCGCCGACATCCCCGCCAAGACTGTTGCCGCGTTTGCCGCGAAATATCCGGGCCTCACCGTCAATCCGATCCGCATGACCTCCGGCGCCATCTTCCAGCGGCTGAACCAGGACCTCCGCAGCCATGTCGCGGTCGCCAGCGTCTATACCTCCAGCATCGGCGGACAGTACGACATCCTGGTGCATGACGGCGTGCTGGCCGAATACACGCCGGAAGCCGCCGCCGCGCTCAGCCCAAACGTCACGACAGCGATCGTTCCGGGTTACGTCTATCCGCTCGGCACCGGGCTGATGGCGCTGGCCTACAACACGGCAAAGATCAAGCCGGCCGACGCGCCAAAATCCTGGCAGGACCTGCTCGATCCGAAATGGCACGGTCAGATCGCGATCGGCGATCCGTCGTTCAGCGGCTTCGACGCCGTGTGGGACGTGATCATGACCAAGATGTACGGCTGGCAGTACTATGAGAAGCTGGCGAAGAACAATCCGCTGGTGCAGCGCTCGACGTTCGATACCCTCACCGCGCTGAACGCCGGCGAGCGCACGGTCGGTGTGATGAGCGACACGCAGGCGGTCGACAGCGCCGCCAAGGGCAATCCGGTTGCCGCCGTGTATCCCTCGGACGGGACGGTGATGATCCTTGGCATGACCGCGATTCTGAAGGACGCCCCGCAGCCGAACACGGCGCGGCTGTTCACCGAGTTTCTGCTCGGGCCTGAACACGGCAAAATCCTCGTCGAAAATCACTACCAGTCCGCCCGTGTCGACGCCACCAATGAACTGGCCGGCGGCAAGCGGCTTTCCGACATCAAGCTCGCACCGGTGATGTCCTCCAAGGATTTCGTGCAGGCGCTGCCCGAGCTGATCGAGCGTTGGCGCGACCTGTTCAGTCACTGATCGTCCCAACACCGCCGTCGATGCCGCGCCGGCGCCGAGCCTGGGACCCGGCCCGTGCGCTGTTTCTGGCGCTGGCAGCGATCCTTGCACTGCTGGTGATCCTGCCGCTCGCCGAACTGCTGCTGATCAGCGTGCAGGTGCCCGGGCGGAACGGCGCAGGCTTCACACTCGCCAACTACGCGCAGGCGTTCGGGCGCCAGCGCTATCTCGTCGGCTTCGAGAACTCCTTCATCCTCGGTGTGTCGGTCGCGACGTTCTGCCTGCTGCTCGCAGTGCCAATGGCCTGGGCCGTGGCGCGCACCAACATGCCCGGCAAGCAGCTCGTGCGGCTGATGATGCTGCTCACCTTCATCACGCCGCCCTTCCTCGGCGCGACGAGCTGGGTGCTGCTCGCCTCGCCCAATGCCGGCTGGCTCAACCGGCTCTACGCCTGGATCACCGGCGCGGCCCACGGGCCGTTCGACATCTACAGCTTCCCGGGCCTCGTCTTCGTCATCGGCATCTACTCGGTCCCGTACAGCTTCGTGTTCGCCTCGGCCGCGCTCGAGCTGGTGTCGAGCGAGATGGAAGCAGCGGCAAACATCCTCGGCGCCGGCCGGATCACCACGACGTTGCGCATCACCCTGCCGCTGATCACTCCGGCGCTGATCGGCGCCTGGATCATCACCTTCCTCGAGGCGATCTCGATCATCGGCTCATCGATCATCGTCGCCCTGCCGGCGCGCATCAATCTCGTGCCGCTGCAACTCTGGCAGTTCTTCGGCTACCCGCTGCAGGTGGAGGTCGCCGCGGCCTACTCCATGCCGCTGCTGCTGCTGACCGTCGCGATGTTCTGGCTGCAGCAGCGCCTGCTGCATCGCAAGGGCTACGTGTCGCTCACCGGCAAGGGCGGTGCGCGCCAGCCGATCGACCTCGGCGCGGCGCGCTGGCTGCTGCTGGCGTTTTCGCTGTTTGTCGTGACGCTCGCGGTGATCCTGCCCTACCTGGTGCTGTGCGAGGCGGCGTTCTCCACCGCCTGGGCGCGCGGCTTCAGCCAGAGCAATCTCACGCTGGAAAACTTCCGCCAGTTGCTGATCCGCCAGACACTGCTCAAGCAGTCGATCATCAATACCTTCACCTACTCCGCCGCGGCGGCAACGATCGCCGGCGGACTTGCGCTCGCCACCGGCTATCTGATCGAGCGGCGCCTGGTGCCGTTGCGCGGCCTGCTGTCGACCCTTTGCCTGGCGCCGTTCGTGATCCCCGGCCTGGTGCTGGCCATCGGCTTCTACGCCGCCTACGCACCGCCGCCGCTGCTGCTCGGCGGCACCGCGGCGATCCTGATCCTGGCCTTCACCACGCGTTTCCTGCCGATCGCCTTCACCAGTGCCACCGCCGCGATCCGCGGGCTCAATCCGGAAATGGAGGACGCGGTGCGCATCCTCGGCGGCGGCCGCTTCGTCGTGCTCGGCCGCGTCGTGGCGCCGATCCTGAAGCGCAACATCGCCGCTGTCTGGCTGCTGGTGTTCATCGCCTCCTCGCGCGAGGTGAGTTCGGCGCTGTTCCTCTACGGCCCCGCCACGCGCACCATGTCGGTGATGTTCTTCGACCTCACCGAGGGCGCGCAGTTCGAGCAGCTCGCCGCGCTTGGCCTGATCATGGCCGCCACGACGATGATCTTCGTCGCGATCGGCCAGGCGATCGCCGGCCGCGACTTCCTGCTGCGGCGGGAGTAGGACGGCAGGTTCAAAAGGGGGAGGCAGCGCAATGCGCATGATCGTGGTGCCCAGGCTGGGCGGGCCGGAGGTGTTGACCCTGGTCGAGGTGGCGCAGCCGGTCGCCGGCCCCGACCAGGTGCTGATCAAGCTGCGCTACGCGACGCTGAGCTACGGCGACGTCTATCAGCGCGAGGGGACCTATCGCGCCGGCCCCATGCGCGAAGGCGAGACGCCGCTGCGCATCGGCGGCGAGGGCTGCGGCACCGTCGTCTCCGTGGGCACCAGCGTGACCGACCTGAAGCAGGGCGACCGCGTGGTGTTCGGCAATCATCTCGGCAGCTACGCCGAGTATGCCGCGGTGCTGGCCCGCAACGTCGTGCGGTTGCCGGATGCCATCAGCTTCGAGGATGCGGCGGGGGTGATGGGGCAGGGCGTCACCGCGCACTATCTCGCCTACGACACCGGCAAGCTGGCGCCGGGCATGAGCTGCCTGATCCATGCAGCGGCGGGCGGCGTGGGGCATTGCCTGGTGCAGCTCGCCAAACTGCGCGGCGCGCAGGTGCTCGCCACCGTCGGCAGCCGCGACAAGGCGGCGTTCGTCGAGCGCCTCGGCGCCGACAAGGTGATCCTGTATCGCGAGGAGGATTTCTTGTCCGCGGTGCGCGGCTGGGGCGACGGCAAGGGCGTGGATGTTGTGTATGACGCGGTGGGGCCCGCGACGCTCGACAAGAGCATCCAGGCGACGCGACCGCGCGGCCTTTGCGTGCTGTATGGCAACAGCTCCGGTCTGGTGGAGTCGGTCGCGCCGATGGACCTCGCCGCCGCTGGCTCGATCTTCTTCACCCGTCCGCGCCTGGCGCACCACATGCGCGACCGCGCCGAAATCGTGCGGCGTGTGGAGGATCTGTTTGCCGCGATGCAGGGCGGCCGCCTGCGCCTCGCGTTGCACCGCAGCTTCCCGCTGCATCAGGCCGCCGAGGCGCACCGCCTGCTGCAGTCGCGCCAGACCACCGGCAAGATCCTGCTGGCGATGGAGTGACTACTACGGCTGTCATTGCGAGGAGCGAAGCGACGCGGCAATCCCGTGGTCGGTGCGCACCCACCACGGGATTGCCGCGTCGCTTCGCTTCTCGCAATGACACCGTGGATCGATTGGCGATGTCTTTGCGCCGCCGTTCAGCCGCGCCTGAGAACGATCGCGGCGGCGGCCAGCATCAGCACCATGCCCACGACATCGGCAAAATCCAGCTTCTCGCCGAACAGGGTGGTGCCGATCACCACGGCGACGACCGGCGAGACGAACGCATAGGTGCCGGTGCGGCTGGCGCCCCAGTCGCGCACCAGCAGGAAGTAGATCACCGTCGACAGGATCGAACCCGGCAGCAGCAGGTAGAGCCAGGCCAGGACGGCATGCCATCCCCATGGATGGGTCAGTGCCGCGCCCGCGCCTGGCTCGAATGCGATCGAGGCGGCCAGCAAGATCGCGCCGCCGATCAGGTTCGTCATGGCCGCCATCTGCGCCGGCGCCAGCGAACTCATCAGCGGCCGTGCCATCACCGAGCCGGCCGAGTAGCAGAGACAGCCGATGATCACCCCCGACGCGCCGAGCAGCTCCCACGCATCGAGAGTGCCGGCGAACGCCGCGGGACCGAACAGCACCAGGATGCCCACCACGCCGACTGCAATTGCGGCGAGCTGGCGCCACGAGGACCGCTCCTGCCCGAAAGCCACCGCGAAGCTCAGCAAGGCGATCGGCGTCAACGCCGAGGACAGCACAGCAGCCAGTCCGGCGGTGATGAAGCGCAGCCCGTAGAGCTGGATCACCTGGTTCAGCGATACCATCAGCACGGCCACAAGCAGCAGTCGGCCGGTCAGCCGCATCGGGATCTGCAGACGCTGGCCGCGTGCCCAGCGCCACAGCAGCAGCATGAGGCCGGCAACCGTCCAGCGCGTTCCGGCGAACACGCCGGGCGGCACGACTGCGATACCGACCTTCATGGCGAGCCAGGTGGTGCCCCAGACGAAGCACAGCACGGCGAACAGCGCACGCTGGCGCGCCGCCGGAGAGATCGGCACACGTCCGGTCAGCGCGAGGCTCGCCATCTATGCTGCCCGCCGGCGTCCTTCGGCGAACCGGCTGAAACGGAACGGCGCAGGATCGACGATCGGCGTGTCACCCGCGACAAGGTCGGCCGCGAGCCTTCCCGCGCCCGGGCCGACGCCGAAGCCGTGCCCGGAGAAGCCGGTGGCGAGGAAGAAGCCCGGGATGCCGGCCACCTCGCCGATCACCGGCACCGCGTCAGGCGTGACGTCGATCAGCCCGCCCCAGCTCTCGGTTACCTGCATGCGCGCGAAGACCGGGAAGGCGCGTGACAGGACCCCGCGCGCCTCTTCCAGTGTGGCCTGCTTCGGCGCCGGGTCGAGCACGCGCACCGCCTCGAACGGCGTCGCCTCGTCCAGCGACCAGTGTCGCCGCGTGCCCCATTCCTCCAGGAAGCGACGGCCGAGGCGCAGGCGGACCTCGCCGTAGTTCCGTCGCAGTGCCGGCAGGTATTGCAGCAGCAGCCGGAACGAATCCGGCGTGATATCAGCGACATTGGCGTTGCGCCGGGCGATCGTGTAGCCGCCGTCCAACTGCTTGCGGAACGCGAAGACCGAGCCGCCGGCGGTGACCTCGGGGCCGCCGCTGAGCGGGGCGGTGCGGAACACCGAGCCCAGAACCTTGAGTTGCGGCAGGTCGATGCCGGCATTGCCGCAGAACAGCCGCGACCAGGCGCCGCCCGCCAGCACCACGGCGTCGGCCGCGATGCGGCCCCTTTCGGTCACCACGCCGGAGACGCGGCCGCCTTGTGTCTCGATGCCGCGCACCGCGCATTCGGTCAGGATCGTCGCACCTGCCGCGCGCGCCGCCTCGGCGATCGCCGGCGCTGCCTGGGACGGTTCGGCCCGTCCATCGGTCGGGGTATGCAGTGCGCCCACAAACAGGCTTGAGGCGCCCGGTATCACCGTGTCGATCGCCGCCCCGCGCAGCATCCTTGCATCCACCTGATACTGCCGCGCCTCCGCCAGCCACTGCTCCTGGGCGTCGATCTCCCGTTCGGTTTCGCACAGATAGACGATGCCGGCCTGGCGGTAGCCGGTCTCGCGGTTGGTGCGCTGGTTCATGCCCCGCCACAGTCGCAGGCTTTCGATCGCCAGCGGGATTTCCCGCGCATCGCGGCCCATGGTGCGGCACCAGCCCCAGTTGCGGCTGGACTGCTCGCCGCCGATGCGGCCCTTCTCGCACAGCACGACCGAGTGGCCCTTCTCGGCGAGGAACAGCGCCGTGCAGACGCCGATGATGCCGCCGCCGACGATCACCACCCCGGCGCGGGCGGGCAGGACAGGGTCGGACTGCACGATATCGACAGGTGGGGACATCGGATCGGTGGCCAGTGATGAGCGCGTAGAATAAGCTGCGTATGCAGTACTGACCATTGAACACTGAACACTGGAGCGTTGCGCACAATGTCCTGGCGTGTCGGCGTCGATTCCGGCGGCACATTCACCGATGTCTGCCTGTTCGACGAGGACACCGGCCGGGTCGAGGTCTGGAAGGTCGCGTCCACACCAGACGATCCGTCGAGCGGGATAGCCGAGGGCGTGGTGGAAGGCACGCGGCGCGTGGATGCCGCGCCGGACTCGATCAGCTATTTCGGCCACGGCACGACAGTGGCGACCAACGCGCTGATCCAGCATCGCGGCGTGAAGACCGGGCTGATCACCACCGACGGCTTCCGTGACCTGCTGGAGATCGGCCGGCAGAAGCGCCCGGACCTGTACGACATGCAGGCCGACAAGCCGCCGGTGCTGGTGCCGCGCGACCTGCGCCTGGAAGTGCCTGAACGGATGCGCCACGACGGCACGGTGGAGACGCCGCTGGACGAAGCGGCATTTCGCGCGGCGGTGCGCCGGCTGCGCGAGGCCGCGGTGCAGGCGGTGGCCGTGTGCTTCCTGTATGGCTTCGTCCGCACCGCGCACGAGGAAACGGCGCGCCGCATCCTCGCCGAGGAATTCCCCGAGGCCTTCGCCTGCGTCTCGCATCAGGTGGCGCCGGAATTCCGCGAGTTCGAGCGCATGTCGACCACCGTGGTGAACGCCTATCTCGGCCCGGTGATGCAGGGCTACATCAGACGGCTCGGCGAGCGGCTGGCAGGTCTCGGGATGCGCGCGACGCCGCATCTGACGCAATCGAACGGCGGGGTGATCGGTTTCGAGCAGGCGGCGCGGCTGCCGGTGCGCACGCTGCTGTCCGGGCCATCCACCGGCGTGGTGGGCGCACAGGAAGTCGGCAGGCTGGCGGGTTTCGCCGACCTGATCACCTTCGACATGGGCGGCACCTCCACTGACGTCGCGTTGCTGCAAGGCGGCCAGTGCCGGCTGGCCAGCGAGGCGGTGGTGCACGGGTATCCGATCAAGGCGCCGATGCTCGACATCCATACCGTCGGTGCGGGCGGCGGGTCGATCGCTTATGTCGATTCCGGCGGGCTGTTGAAGGTCGGCCCGCGCAGCGCGGGCGCCGACCCGGGGCCGGTGTGCTACGCGCGCGGCAATGTGGAGCCCACGGTCACCGACGCGAACGTCGTGCTGCAGGCACTGAATCCGACGCATCTGCTGGGCGGGCGCCTGGCGGTGCGGCAGGACCTGGCTCGGGCAGCGATCGAGCGGCTGGCGGCTTCGCTCGGCATGGATGCGATGGCGACGGCGCAGGGCATCATAGCCGTGGTCACCGCCAACACGGCGCGCGCGATCCGCGTCATCAGCGTGCAGCGCGGCCACGATCCGCGCGACTACACGCTGGTGGCGTTCGGCGGCGCGGGGCCGCTGCATGCAGCGCGACTGGCCCGCGAGTTGGAGATCGGCCGCATCCTGGTGCCGCGCAATCCTGGCATTCTGTGCGCCATGGGCCTACTGCTCACGGACCTGCGCGCCGACTTCGCCACCACGCGGCTGCACACGCTCTCGACCGCCGCGTTGACCGACGTGGCCGACGCGTTCCGCACACTGCGTGCGCAAGCGGATGCGTGGTTCGAGGAGGAGGGCATTGCCCCGGCTGCCCGCCGCATCACGCGCACGGTGGACATGCGCTATGCCGGGCAGAACTATGAACTGCCGGTGCCGCTGCCGGACGGCGACATCGGTCCTGCGACGCTGGATGCATTGGCCGAAGGTTTCGCAGCCGCGCATCAGCGGATGTACGGCTTCGTCGCGGAGGACGAGCCCGTGCAGCTCGTCACCTTCCGTATCGAGGCGGCGGGCGTCGTGCCGAAGGCGTCGTTTCAGCCGCATGCGGACGCCGGGCCGGACGCGTCGGGTGCCGTGATCGCACGGCGTGAGGTCTGGCTGCCCGAGACGGGAGGGTTCGTGTCCTGTCCGGTCTACGATCGCGAGAGGCTGCGCTCGGGCAACCGCATCGCCGGCCCGGCGATCGTCGAGCAGATGGACGCGACGACGCTGGTGCTGCCAGGCATGGCGGCGCACGTCGAGCCGTATCTGAACCTGATTCTGGAGGCGGTATGAATAGCGGCACAGCGTCATGGCGGGCGAAGGCCCGCCATCCACGACTTGTTTTCGGACCCCAGAGTGAAGACGTGGATGGCCCGTCTTCGCAGGCCATGACGAGTGAACACTGATGAACGACGTCACCGTACATCCGCACGCCATCGAGGTCGATCCGATCACCGTCGAAGTGATCGGCAGCGCCCTCTCTTCCATCACCGAGGAAATGGGCGAGGCGCTGATCCGCGCCTCCTACTCCACCAACATTAAGGAGCGCCGCGACTGTTCCACCGCGCTGTTCGACATTCGCGGCAACACGCTGTGCCAGGCCGAGCACATTCCGATGCATCTCGGCAGCTTCATCGACCTCATCCCGCACATATTGAAGCGCCACAAGATGGAGCAGATGCGCCCCGGCGACGTGTTCTGCGGCAACGACGCCTACGAGGGCGGCGGCACGCATCTCCCCGACATCGTGCTCGCCGAACCGATCTTCGTCGACGGCCGCATCATCGCCTGGGCGGTGAACCTGGCGCATCACGCGGACTTCGCCGATCGCGGCCATGCGCATATCTACCAGGAGGGGCTGCGCATCCCGCCGATCCGCCTCTATCGCGCCGGCGAGCTGCAGCGCGACGTGCAGGAGCTGATCCTGCTGAACTGCCAGGTGCCGCGCGAGCGCCTGTCCGATCTGCGCGCGCAGATGGCGGCCAACCGGCTCGGCGTGCAGCGCATGCAGGCGCTGTGCGCGAAATACGGCCGCGAGATTGTGCTCGCCGCCGGCGATGCGTTGCAGGACTACGCGGAACGCAAGATGCGCGCTGGCATCGCCGCGATTCCCGACGGTACCTATCGTTTCGCCGACCGCTACGACTGCCCGGAGATCGACGGCGAGCTTCCCATGTCGTGCGAGATCACCGTGGCCGGCGAGGAAATGCATCTGCATTTCGATGCCCCGCCCCAGGTGCGCGCCGGGCTGAACATGACCTACACGGCGCTGCTATCCACCGTGTATTACGCGGTGAAGACGGTGGTGGATCCGAGCATCCTGCCGAACGCCGGACTCGCGCGTCCGCTGCACGTCACAGCGCCGGAAGGCTCAGTCGTCAACTGCGTGCATCCCGCCGCGGTGAATGGCAGGCTCGGCCCGTGCCAGCGCATCGTCGACCTGATCCATGGCGCTCTCGCCGAAGCGGTGCCGGAGCGGGTGATCGCCGCCTGCAACGGCGCATGCTTCTCCATCACCTTCGTCGGCCATCAGCCGAAGGACAACGCAATCTGGGTCTATCTCGAGACGATCGGCGGCGGCTCCGGCGCACGCGCGACGAAGGACGGGCTGGACGGGGTGCACGTGCACATGACCAACACCTCCAACCTGCCGGTGGAGGCGTTGGAGATCGAGTACCCGCTGAGCCTGCTGCGCTACGAGTTGGTGGATGGCTCGGGCGGCCCGGGGCGGCAGCGCGGCGGCATGGGATTGCGTCGCGTCTACCGAGCCGAGGCCGATTGCCGCGTGCGCGTCGATGGAGCCCGCCTGTTGTCGCCGCCGTGGGGTTTGTTCGGCGGCCTCTCCGGCGGCAAGGCGGACGTGGTACTGAAAGGCGGCGCGGTACCGTTCGACCATGGGTCGGGCGCGTTGCGGCCGGGCGAGATCATCGAGGTCATCACCGCCGGCTCCGGCGGTTATGGTCCGCCGACGGAGCGCGATCGCGATGCGGTGCGGCGCGACGTGGCGGAGGGCCGGATAGGTGAAGCAACGGCGCGCAGGGTGTATGGGGTATAGGAGCGAGCCGGCCGTGAGCGGTGGCTGGGCCTGGAGATAGGGACTTGGATCGGAATGCGGTCATCGAGACGCTGAAAGCACGTGAGCAGGAACTGCGCAGCCTTGGCGTGCGGCATATAGCCGTGTTCGGCTCCCTTGCCCGTGGTGAAGCCAAGGACGCAAGCGACATCGACATCCTGGTCGATCTGCAGCCGGACGCACCGGTCGGCGTGTTCGAATATGTCGGTCTGATGCAATTCATCGAGGACCTGTTCCCGGTGCCGGTGGATGTCGCAAACCTGGCAAGGCTGAAACCGCATGTGCGCCCGAACGCTGAGCGCGAGGCGGTGTATGCCTTCTGACCAGTCCTTTCAGGCAGCGACCGGCATCCAACACTGCCTTGGCGAGCAGCCTGGGAGGCCTGATCGCCGCCGTGGAACAGGAACTCGACGCTAATCCGAAATGAAATCCGGAGGGCCTACCATGCACTTGACCCGCCGCTCCCTTCTGACCGCCGGTGCGGCGTTGCCGTTCCTGCGCGTCCCTGCCCGCGCCGCCACAACGCCGGGCCGCCTGGTGTTCGGCCTCTCCTCCTATCCGCCGACCATGGCCCCGTGGGCCAACTCGGGCACCGCCGCCGCCACGGCGAAGCTGATGTTCCATCGTGGCCTGCTCGGCTACGGCCCGGACGGCACGCTGCGCGGCGAACTCGCCGAGACATGGGAACATGCCGAGGATGGCGCCTGGGTGCTGCATCTGCGCGATGCGGTGTTTCACAACGGCGCCCCCGTCACGTCGGCCGACGTCGCCTGGACGATCGAGCAGGTCGCGGGCGAAAAATCCACCGCCTATCTGCGCGCGGAGATGCAGCGCATCGCCAGGGTGGAGACGCCGGATGCGAAAACAGTTCGCCTCATCACCAAGGAGCCGATCGCCACACTGCCCTACCTGCTGGCGAGCTATTTCCTGCCGATCGTCGCGAAGGACTCGACAAAGGACAACCCGCTCGGCGTTGGCGCCGGCCCGTTCGTGATGACCGGCGAGGAACGCGGTGTCGCGCTGGAGTTCAAGGCGTTCGACAAGTTCTACCGCGCCGACCTGCCGAAACTGAAGACGCTGCGCATGATCGCCTATGCCGACGAGAACCTGCGTGTGGCGGCGTTGCAGGCCGGCGATGTCGACCTGATCGAATACGTGCCGTGGCAGTCGATGCCAAGCATCGAGGCTGATCCCAGGCTCGCATTGCAGGCGACGCCCGGCCCGTTCATGTATCTGACGTTCAACGGCAAGGTGAAGCCGTTCGACGATGCGCGCGTGCGCCAGGCGATCGCGCATGCGATTCGGCGTGAGGACGTCATCAAGGCGGCGTTCTTCGGCCGCGGCTCGCCGATCGAGGGGCTGCCGCTGACCGAGGGTACGGCGTTCTACGACGCGAAGTTCGCGCATGGCTGGCCGTATGATCCAGTGAAGGCGAAGTCGCTTTTGGCGGCCGCCGGCGTCGGCAGCGGCTTCTCCTGCAAGCTGCTGTCCACAGCGCAATACGGCATGCACAAGGACACCGCCGCCGTGGTGCAGCAGCATCTGGCCGAGATCGGCATTCAGGCCGAGCTGGTGCTGCCGGACTGGGCGACTCGCGTCACGCTCGGCAATCGCGGGCAGTACGAGATGGCTGTGATGGGCAGCGCGTCGGAGTATAACGACCCCGACGGGCTGACGCCGTTCCTCGCCGGCAACCTGGCGGTGTCCTACGTCCGCAGTTTCGGCCTCGACATTCCGAAGATCGACGAGCTGCTGGCGGCGGGGCGTGCCGAATTCGACAACGCCAAGCGGCATGCGATCTACACGGAGCTGCAACAGGTCTTCCTGGAGCAGGCGCCGATCGTCGGCGTGTGTTTCCGTGCCCAGGGCTATGCGATGAGCAAGCAGGTCGCGGGTTTCCACAACCTGCCCGGCGCGCTGAGCTTCTATTCCGGCACCACGCTGGAAGAGACGAGCACGGTCTGAGTACCCGCCGGTTAACGGTTCGCTTCCTCCTCCGGTGATCGTATACGCCCGATGACCGCTCGGGCAGGGGGATAGGAGCATGGACGGTGTTGCAGGCGGGGCTGGACCGTCCCATGATCCGGGCATGGAGGCACGCGTAGCAGTTCTGGAAGAGATCGCCGCCAATACCAAGGAGGCGTTGTCCGAGATCCGGCAGGAGCTGCGTGCCTTTCGGTCAGAAACCACAGGGCGCGACGATGGTCTGCGCGCTGACATGAATGGTCTGCGCACTGAGATGACTGATCTGCGCACTGAGACGAATGGTCTGCGCACTGAGACGGATGGTCTGCGCACTGAGATGACTGGTCTGCGCCCTGAGATGACTGGACTGCGCACTGAGATGACTGGTCTGCGCACTGAGACGAATGGTCTGCGCACTGAGATGACTGGTCTGCGCACTGAGACGAATGGTCTGCGCACTGAGACGGATGGTCTGCGCACTGAGACGGATGGTCTGCGCACTGAGATGACTGGTCTGCACGCTGAGATAATCCGCCGAACAGATTCGCTGCGTGATATTCACGAACGCGACTTTCGCATCATGTTCGGGGCCCTGATCACGACTACGCTGGGGCTGGCCGCCATGATGGCCAAGGGGTTCCACTGGTTCTGACCGTGCCGTTCCGCTGATGGCCTGGCTCGCACGGCGAATCGGTGTCGCCATTCTCCTGGTGTGGGTCGTCGCCAGCATCGTGTTCCTGGCGATCCGCCTCGTGCCAGGCGATCCGGCGGAACTGCTGCTGTCGCAGGGCGGCGTCGCGCCCGATCCCGCCACGGTGGCGGAGCTGCACGAACAGCTCGGGCTCGATCGGCCGGTGCTCACGCAGTACCTCGACAACTTCCGCCATGTGCTGAGCGGCGATCTCGGCCGATCGCTGCAGGACGGCAGCCCCGTCGCCGGAGAGATCGCGCGCCGCCTGCCGCGCACGCTCGAACTGATCGGAGCCGCGGCCCTCGTCGCAGTACTGCTCGGCATTCCCGGCGGACTGCTCGCGGCGGTGCGACGCGAAGGTCTGCTCGACCGGATCGGCACCTACCTGTCGGCGCTCGCCCTGGCAGTGCCGGTGTTCGTTGTCGGCACGCTGCTCGTGCTGCTGTTCGCTCAGACTTTGCGGTGGATGTCGGCCGGCGGCTACGTGCCGCTGGCGCAGGACCCGCTGCGGCACTTCACCCTGCTGGCGATGCCGGCCTTCACCATCGCGCTCGGCCTCGCCGCCGCGGTGTTCCGCATGACACGCGCCGCCGTGCTGGACGTGTCGCAGCGTGATTTCGTGCGCACCGCACGCGCGAAGGGCGTGGGACCGCACCGCATCCTGCTCCACCATGTGCTGCGGAACGCGCTGATGCCGGTCGTGACGGTGCTCGCCCTGCATCTTGGCACCCTGCTCGGCGGCACGGTTCTGGTGGAATACGTGTTCAACTATCCCGGCCTGTCCGGCCTTCTGGTCGAGGCGGTGAACGCGCGCGACTATCCCGAGGTGGAAGGCGTCGTGCTGGTGATCTCCGTGCTGTTCGTCGCGCTGAACCTCGCGGTCGACCTGCTGTATGCCATGCTCGACCCACGCGTGCGCACGGCATGAAGCGAGTCCGCCGCGAGCCCATCATCGCCGTCGCCGCCATCGCGCTGATCGCGCTGCTGGTGCCGTTGCTGCCCTTGCCGGACCCGCTGCGCATCGACGTGGCGCACCATCTCTTCGCGCCTTCGCCCCTCCATCCGCTGGGTCAGGACGAGTACGGCCGCGACGTGCTGTCGCGCCTGCTCTGGGGCGCGCGCACCTCGCTCTTCGTTGCCGCGGCATCTGCGTCGTTGGCATGCCTGTTCGGCATCATCCTCGGTCTGGTGGGCGGGTACCTGCGCGGCGTCGCCGAATTCCTCGCCGTGCGCAGCATGGACGTCGTGCTGTGCTTCCCGCCGCTGCTGCTCGCGCTGCTCATCGTCACCCTGCTCGGGCCTGGTGCGCGCACGCTCATCCCGGTGCTCGCCGTGCTCTATTTGCCGGGTTTCGTCCGTGTGGTCTATGCGGGCGTGCTGTCGGTGCGCTCGCAGGACTACGTGGAGGCGATGCGTGCGCTCGGCGCCGGTCCGATTCGCATCATGCTGCGCACCATCCTGCCCAACGTCGCGGGCCCCGTGCTGGTGCAGTTCAGCCTCGCCGCCGCCTCCGCGGTCGTGCTGGAATCCGGTCTCTCGTTCCTCGGCCTCGGCGTGGTGCCGCCCGCGCCGTCCTGGGGCCTGATGATCGGCGCGGCGCGCGCCACCATGACGCAGGCGCCGTTGCTGCTGCTTTGGCCCTGCGCGGCACTCAGCCTGACCATCCTGGCGATGAACGCGCTGTGCGACGCACTGCGCGACGCGGTCGATCCGCATGCAGTGCCGGGCGGCGCGCGGCACCGTCCTCCGGTTGCCGCTCCTGCCTCCAGCGCGCCAGGCTCCGGCACCGCGGTACTGGAAGTGCGCGACCTTCGCATCGAGATCGACACACCGCTGGGTCCGATCCACCCGGTGCGCGACGTCTCTTTTGTCGCCTATGCTGGCGAGACACTGGCGATCGTCGGCGAGAGCGGTTCCGGCAAATCGCTGACTGGGCTTGCGATGCTCGGCCTGCTTCCGCCGGCGGCACGGGTCATTCAGGGCACCGCATGGTTCCAGGGCCACAGCCTGCTACGCATGGACGAAGAGCGGATTCGCCTGTTGCGCGGCGGCGCCATTGCAATGATCTTCCAGGACCCGCTCTCCAGCCTCAATCCCGTGCATCGCATCGGCGCGCAGATCAGCGAGACGCTGCATGCGCACTGGGCCATGTCGCGCCACGAAGCTTGGGAGGAAACGATCGAACTGCTGCGCCGCGTCGGCATGCCGGACCCCGAGCGCCGCGCCCGCGCGTTCCCGCACGAACTCTCCGGCGGCATGCGGCAGCGCACGATGATCGCCATGGCGATCGCCAACGATCCGCGCCTGCTGATCGCCGATGAACCGACGACCGCACTCGATGTCACCATCCAGGCGCAGGTGCTCGACCTTCTCGCCGATCTCCGCCACGAATTCCGCATGGCGCTGGTGTTCATCACCCACAGTCTGCCGGTGGTCGCGGAAATCGCCGACCGCGTGCTGGTGATGTATGCCGGTGAAATCGTCGAACAGGGCCCGGCGCGCGAGGTGTTCGTCGCGCCGCTGCATCCCTACACGGCCGCCCTGCTGCAAAGCGCGCCGCGCGAGGACGGCGCGCTGCCAGTAGGCATACCGGGCACCGTGCCGCTGCCGCATGCCTTGCCGCCCGGCTGCGCCTTCGCCCCACGTTGCACGATGCGCGCCAACACCTGCGAAGCGCAACACCCCGAGCTCGTCGAAGTTGCATCCAACCGCGCGACGCGCTGCCTGCGGTGGCGAGAGCTCGCATGAGCGCGCTGATCAGCGCCGAGCATCTCAGCCGCCGTTTCGACGCGCAGGGGTTATTCAGGCGCGCGCGCCCGGTGCAGGCGGTCACCGACGTTTCGCTGTCGCTGGATCGCGGTGAGACCGTCGCGCTGGTCGGCGAAAGCGGCTCGGGGAAATCGACGTTGGGCCGCATGCTGCTCGGCCTGCTGCTGCCCAGCGAGGGGCGCGTCAGCTTCGACGGCACCGATCTGGCCAGCGCCGATGCCGCGCAGCGGCGGCAGCTTCACCGGCGCATGCAGATCGTCTTCCAGGATCCACAGTCGAGCCTCGACCCGCGCCGCACCGTGGGTGCGCAGATCGCCGATGGGCTGGCTATTCATCGCATCGTGCCGTCAGCGCAGCGCCGGGCGCGTGTGGAGGAACTGCTCGCGCAGGTCGGCCTGCCGCCTGCACACGCCGAACGCTACCCGCACCAGTTCTCCGGCGGCCAGCGGCAACGCATCGGCATCGCACGCGCTCTCGCCACCGGTCCCGACTTCCTGGTGGCCGACGAACCCGTCTCGGCGCTCGACGTGTCGGTACAGGCGCAGGTGCTGGGGCTGCTCGCCGATCTGCGCGCGCGGCTCGGTCTTGCTCTGCTGTTCATCAGCCACGACCTCGCCGTAGTGCGCAGCCTGTGTGAGCGTGTGATCGTGATGTATCTCGGCCGGGTGATGGAAACCGGCCCGGTGGCGCGCGTGTTCAACGCGCCGCGCCACCCTTACACAACAGCACTGCTCTCCGCGGTTCCAAGCCTTGATCCGGCACGGCGTACCGCGCGCATCCTTCTGCCGGGCGACCCGCCAAGCTCGGCAAATCCCCCATCCGGTTGTGTGTTTCGCACGCGTTGTCCGATCGCCATCCCGGCATGCGCCGCAACCGTTCCGACGCTCGAGGACGGCGTCGCCTGCATCCGTGCCGATCAGGCGTAAAGCGACGAATCCCGCCCGGGTGCCAGTGTCATCGCCTGTGCCTGCGGCAACGCATCGGGGCGTACCGTGCCGTCGCGCACCAGGCTGCTGATCAATGGATCGGCGATGCAGCCATAATCTGTCGCGGGCCCGGAACAGTTCACCACACGGGATACGCACAACCCGGCGCTCTTCTCACTGCCGCGTGGACGGTACCGCACATCAACCAAATCACCCGGCTCATTGCATCCGATGATGCGTCCGGCCACGATGCGCAACTGTCCGCTCGCCCGCGCCGAATCGATCCGGCCTGCTACCGAACCCGGCATGCGATGCCGGCGAACGTCCCACAGCCCAGATCCCGCACCACCCGTGCGACGATTTCCGCGAGCCGCTCGTAGTCCTCGATGTCATTGTAGGCCGCGGCCGAGAGGCGCAGCCAGATGGCGCCGGCCTGCACATGTGTCGGTGCGTCGGTTCCCGCTGCCAGCAGACGAGCGCGCAGCTCGGCCGATCGCTCCGCCGTTGCGGCGCCGGTGAGCGGCAGGCGCACCACGCCCATCGAGCCGGCCAGCGCGCCGGTGGCGCCAGGCTCGGTGTTCAGCCGCCGCGCCAGCAGCGACGTCGCTTCCGCGGCCAGTGCGATATTGCGTGCCATCAGCGCCTCGCCACCCAGGCGCGCATGAAAATCGATCGCCACGTCGGTCGCCAGATAGGCGCTCGGGTCGCGCGTGCCGGTCCAGTCGAACTCCTCGAGAAACCCCTTGCCCAATCCATGCGAAATCGTCACCGGATGCAGGTCATCCTGCCGGTCCGGTGCCGCATACAGAAAAGCCGATCCCTTCGGCGCGCACAGCCATTTGTGGCAGTTGCCGGTGTACCAGTCGGCACCGATCGTGCGCATGTCCAGTGGCACCTGGGCCGGCGCGTGCGCACCGTCCACCAGCACCGGAACGCCCGCCTTGTGGCACACGGCGATGATACGTTGCAGCGGCAGCACGAGAGCGCTGCCAGATGTGATGTGGTCCACCACCGCGAGGCGCGTGCGCTGTGTCAGTGCGCCGGCGATGTTGGCAACGATCGCGTCGGCCTGCGGATGCGGGAACGGCACTTCGGCTTCCACCATGCGCGCACCGGCACGCTCGGTGATATAGCGCACCGTGTTGCGCACCGCGCCGTAGCCATGCGTCAGCACGACGATTTCGTCATCCGGCTGCAAACGCAGCGAACGCAGCACGGCATTGCAGCCGGTGGTCGCATTGTCGACGAAGGCGATGTCCTTGCCGTCGGCGCCGATGAACGCGCCCAGCCGATCGGCGGCGTGGCGCAACGCGCCCGGCAGCACAGCGCGCATGAAGCGGCCAGGCTGTGCCTCCAGGCGCCGCTGCCAGTCCTGCTGCGTCGCCAGCACGACGCGCGGCGTGGCTCCGAACGAGCCGTGGTTGACACTGAGAAAATCCCAGTCCAGCGCCCACTCGTGACGCACCGCCTTGCCCAGCAACGGCATCGCGCTATTCCGCCGCAATCCGCGCGCGTTCGGCGATCAACTGGCGGGTCAGCGGCAACAGGCTCCGCCCGTACTCGATCGCGTCGTTCAGCGGGTCGAAGCCGCGGATCAGGAATGTGGTGACGCCGAGGTCGTAGTAGTCGCACAGCGCTTCCGCCACTTGCCGCGGCGTGCCAACCAGGCTGGTGGTGTTGCCGCGCGCGCCGGTGAGCAGCGCGGCGCCGGTCCACAGCCGCTTGTCCAGCCGCTCGCCCTGTGCCGCGGCGGCCAGCAACCGGCGCGAACCCTCGTTCACTGGGTCGCGTGCACCGAGGCCGGCCTTCGCACGCAGTTCGGCAATCCTCTGCTTGATCTGCTCTGCGCGTGCCCAGGCCGCGTCTTCGGTCGGCGCGAGAATCGGCCGCAGCGACAGGCTGAACCGCACCTCGCGCCCGTGCTGTGCCGCCGCCGCGCGCACCCGCGCTGTCAGTTCGCGCACCTGCGCATGCGTCTCGCCCCACAGCGCATAGACATCGGCATGCTTGCCGGCAACCGCGATCGCCGCGTCCGACGCACCGCCGAAATAGATCGGAATGCGCGGCTGCTGCACGCAACGCATCGCAGTCGAAGCCCCGGTGAACCGGTAGTACTTCCCCGCATGATCGACCGGACCCTGCTCGGTCCAGATGCGCTTGAGGATGTGCACGTATTCGTCGGTGCGCGCATAGCGTTCGTCCTTCGGCAGGAAGTCGCCGTCGCGCTGCTGATCCACATCGTCGCCGCCGGAGATCACATGGATGGCCGCACGTCCGCCGGTGATCTGATCCAGCGTGGCGAATTTCCGTGCCGCCAGCGTCGGCGCCACGAAGCCCGGCCGATGCGCGATCAGGAAGCCGAGCCGCTCGGTATGCGCCGCGGCCGCAGCGGCAAGCAGGAAACCATCGGGCCCGTCGGAGAAATACCCCACCAGCACGCGATCGAACCTCGCCTCCTCCGCCGCCTGGGCAAAGTCGCGGATGTAGCCGCGATCCAGCACCATCGGTCCGGGCGGATGAATCTCCGAAGCATGCCGATGATGGATCATGCCGATGAATTCGATGGTCATGGCGTCATCCTCTGGATGAAGTGCGCCGAGTATAGCGATCGGTCGCCTGGTGACGAGGGTACGCTTTGGGGTTGACGCGCGCCGCATCGACCGGAACAAATCGCTCGTCAAGCCAAGGCCGACGTCAGGGAGGAATCCATGCGGTCCCAATGGAGCCTATGCGCCGCCATCGCGGCCCTGCTGCTGTCGGCGCAAGCAGCGCATGCCGATATCGATCCGGCCCTGCTGGCCGCGGCGCGCCAGGAAGGCCAGGTCGTCTGGTATACCGGTCTCATCGTCAACCAGATCGTCCGCCCGCTCGCCGAGGCATTCGAGAAGAAGTATCCCGGCATCGAAGTGCGCTATTCGCGCGCGAGCGACACCGAGACCGCGGTGAAGATCCTGAACGAAGGCCGTGCGCATCGCGTCCAGGCCGATGTGTTCGATGCCACCAACGCGATCTTTCCCCTGCTCGACGCCAAGCTGGTAGCGGCCTATCAGCCGCGGGCGGCAGAGCACTATCCCGCGGAGATGAAGGACCCGAACGGCTACTGGACTGCGACCAACCTGTATTTCCTCACGGTTGCCTGCAACACCAATTTGGTGAAGCCGGACGAGATGCCGCGCAGCTTCACCGATCTGCTGGATCCGCGCTGGAAGGGCCAGATGGCGTGGACCAGCGAGCTGGCGCCGCAGGGTCCGCCCGGGTTCATCCACAACATCCTCACCGTCATGGGCGAGCAGAACGGCATGGACTACCTGCGCAAGTTCGCAGCGCAGGAGCCGGTTTTCGTTGCCGCGTCGCCGCGCGCCGTGCTCGATCAGGTGATCAGCGGCGAATACAAGATGGGCGTGATGATGTACAACCACCACGCCGCGATCAGTGCCGGCAAGGGAGCGCCGGTGCAATGGCTGAAACTGGAGCCGCTGGTCGGGTTGCAGAGCCTGATCGGCATTTTGAAGGACGCGCCGCACCCCAACGCGGCGCGTCTGCTGGAGGAATTCATCCTGTCCGAGGATGGCCAGAAGGTGATGGCTGACAACGACTACCTGCCGGCCGATCCGGCGGTGCCGGCGCGGATTGCCGAACTGAAGCCCGACGCGGGCCATTTCAAGGTCAATCTGATCCCGCCGCAGATGGTACACGACGACCTGCCGAAATGGCGCGCGATCTTCCATGAGGTGTTCCGATGAGAGTGCCGTTCCTTTGCGCCGCGCTGCTGCTCGCGCATGCCGCATACGCCGCCGATGCCGATCCCGCCCTGGTAGCCGCCGCGCAGAAGGAGGGGCAGGTCGTCTGGTACAGCACGCTTATCGTCAACCAGATCCTCCGCCCGCTGGCCGATGCATTCGAGAAAAAATATCCCGGTATCCGCATGCAGTACTCGCGTGCCACGAACTCGGACACCGCGCTGAAGATCATCAACGAGTCGCGTGCCCGGCGCCTGCAGGCCGACATGTTCGATGGCACCAACTCGATCTATCCGCTGCTCGAGGCGAAGCTGGTGGCGGCCTATCCGCCGAAGGCGGCCGCGTCCTATCCCGCCGAGATCAAGGATCCGAACGGCTACTGGACCGCGATGAACCTGTTCTTCCTCACCGCGGGATACAACACCAGCCAGATAAAGCCCGCGGACGTTCCGCGCACCTACCAGGATCTGCTGGACCCGAAGTGGAAGGGCAAGATCGCCTGGACCAACGACCCGACACCGCAAGGCCCTCCTGGCTTCGTCCACAACATCCTGACCATCATGGGGCAGGACAAGGGCATGGCGTATCTGCGGACGTTCGCCACGCAGGAGCCGGTGTTCATCCCTGCCTCGCAGCGTGTCGTGCTGGACAAGGTGATCTCGGGCGAATACCCGCTCGCGGTGATGACATTCAACCACCACGCCGCGATCAGCGCCGCGCAGGGCGCGCCCGTCGCGTGGATCAAGATGGAGCCGCTGTCGGAGTCCATCAATCTGATCGGCATCCTGAAGGATGCGCCGCATCCCAACGCGGCGCGCCTGCTCGAGGAGTTCATCCTGTCCGACGAAGGACAGAAGGTGCTGGCCGACAACGACTATGTTCCGGCCAACCCCGCGGTGCCGGCGAAGGTGCCGGAGCTGAAGCCGGATGTCGGGCATTTCACGGTGAATGTCGTCACGCCGGACATGGCGCGAGACGATCTGCCGAAATGGACTTCCGTCTACAAGGAGTTGTTCCGTTGAACACGCTGCGGATTGCCGCCGTCGCCCTGCTGGCGCTGCTGGCGCTGCCTCAAGGCGCGCGCGCCGATGCCGATCCCGCCCTGGTGGCCGCGGCGATGCAGGAAGCTCACGTCACCTGGTACAGCACGCTGATCGTCAACCAGATCGTCCGGCCGATGGTCGAGGCGTTCGAGATGAAATACCCCGGCATCAAGGTGCAATACACGCGTGCCACGTCGTCGGACACCGCGCTGAAAATCCGCAACGAGGCGCGCGCCCGCCGCGTGCAAGCCGATCTGTTCGACGGCTCCAACACCGTCTTCCTGCTGCAGGAGGCAAACCTCGTCGCCGAGTATCAGCCGAAATCGGCCGCTTCCTACCCTGCGGAGCTGAAGGATCCGAAAGGCCACTGGACGGCGCTCAACCTGTTCTATTGGACCTCGGCCTACAACACGAACCTGGTGAAGCCAGCGGATGCGCCGAAGACGTATGACGACCTGCTCGACCCGAAATGGAAGGGCAAGATCGCCTGGACCTACGATCTGACTCCCGGCGGCCCGCCAGGCTTCGTCCACAACATCCTGACCACCATGGGGACGGGGAAGGGCATGGACTACATGCGCAAGTTCGCCGCGCAGGAGCCCGTGACGATCCCCGCGGCGCAACGGGTCGTGCTCGACAAGGTGATCTCGGGCGAATACCCGCTGGCGGTGATGATCCTGAACTACCACGCCACGATCAGCATGAACCAGGGCGCGCCGGTGCAGTGGATCAGGATGGAACCATTGCTGCAGTCGATGAGCCTGATCAGCATCGTCAAGGACGCCCCGCATCCGAGTGCAGCACGGCTGTTCGTCGAATTCATGCTGTCCGACGAGGGCCAGAAGGTGATGGCCGACAATGACTACCTGCCGGCAAGCCCTTCAGTGCCGGCCAAGGTGCCGGAGAACAAACCTGATGCCGGGCACTTCAAGGTGAACGTCGTCACGCCCGACATGGCGCGCGACGACACGCCGAAATGGACCGCGATCTACAAGGAGCTGTTCCGGTGAGCGCATCCGGCCTCGCCGAACGTGCCGCACCTTCCCGCGTGCCCTGGCTCGATTTTCTGCGGCAGGATCCGCGCCGACTGATCGCCGCTGTCGTCGGCGTGGTGCTGGCGGTGCTGATGCTGCCGCCGCTCTGGATCCTGATCCAGGACAGCGTCACCACCACGGACGCCATCGGCGATGTCACCGGCTGGACCTTCGAGCACTTCCGCAAGCTGGTCACCGACCGCGACGCGCTGCGCAGCATCTGGAACACGCTGGTGTTTGCCACCGGCAGCACCGTCCTGTCGCTGATCTCCGGCGGCGCGCTCGCCTGGCTGGTGGAACGCACCAACGCGCCGCTGAAGATCCTCGCCTATCTCGCCACCATCATCTCGATGGGCACGCCCTATATTCTGCACGTGATCGCCTGGCTGTTCCTGCTCGGCAAGATCGGCCCGCTCAACGACCTCTACCGCCAGCTTTCCGGTTCGCCTGATAATCTGTTCAACGTGAATTCGATGGCAGGGATGATCCTGATCGAGGGATTCCTCTGGTCCCCACTGGTGTTTCTGCTGCTCGGCGCCACGTTCCGCGCCGCCAACGCCGACATGGAGGAAGCCGCGCGCATGAGCGGCGCTTCCGTGCTGGACACGCTGTGGCGCATCTCGCTGCGCCTCGCCATGCCGGCGATCCTGGCGCTCGCGCTGTTCGTGTTCATCCGCGCGATCGGCGGCTTCGAGGTGCCGGCGCTGGTCGGCATGCCCGGCCGCATCTTCGTGCTGACCACCGATGTCTACGAAGCCACCATCGTCGTGCCGCCCGACCTCGGCTACGCCGCTGCCTTCTCCGTGGTGATGGTCGCGATCGTCGCAGTGCTGCTCTACTTCTATGGACGCCTTTCCAAGCACGCCGAGCGGTTCCACTCGGTCACCGGCAAGGGCTATCGCCCGCGCCCGTTCGACCTTGGCCGCGGCCGTTGGATCGCCGGCGCGATCATCATCGTGAATTTCGTCGTCGTGCTGCTGCTGCCTCTGCTCACCCTGCTGTGGATGTCGCTGCTGCCGTTCCTGCGCGGCTTCAGCTTCGCCGGACTGTCGGCGCTGACATTGAAGAACTACCACACGGTGTTCCATGCGCCCGGCTATGTCGATCTGGCGCTGAACAGCCTGACAGTCGCCGCCGGCGCCGCCACCGGGATCATGCTGATCACCGCGCTGGCCGGCTGGATCGCGGCACGCAACGGTCCGGGCGGCCGGTGGCTCGACCAGCTTGCCACGCTGTCGCTGGTGTTTCCGGGCATCTGCCTGGGCGTTGCGGTGATGGAGGTTTATCTGCGCGTGCCGCTGCCGATCTACGGCTCGCTCTGGATCATCGCGATCGCCTACGTGATCCGCTACATGCCGTATGGCATGCGCTACGTCTATGCTGGCGTGTTGCAACTGCACCGCGAACTGGAGGAAGCCGCCGGGGTCGCGGGCGCCTCCTCGCTCACCACACTGCGCCGCATCGTCGCGCCGCTGCTGACCCCGGCGCTGGTCGCCGGCTGGCTGTTCATTTTCCTCATCGCCAACAAGGAACTCTCGATCGCCGTGCTCCTGGCGAGCCCCGGCTCGCAGGTGATCGCCGTCGCGATCTTTGACCAGTGGGTGAACGGCCAGGGCGGCGAACTGGCGGCATTCGGCTTGGTGTGGACCGTGTTGATGACGATTATCGCTTGCCTGTTCTTCGCGCAGATGCGGCGCGGCGGCACCGATGTGTTCGGGAACTGACCGCCATGCTGACCGTGCGCGGCCTGACCAAGATCTACGCCAACCGCTACGACGCGCACGCCGGCGGTGTGCGCGACATCGAATTCGCACTGCCGCCCGGTACATTCTTCACCCTGTTGGGTCCTTCGGGTTGCGGCAAGACCACGACGCTGCGCTGCGTCGCCGGTCTGGAGCGCCCCGATGCCGGCTTCATCGCACTTGGCGAGCGCGTGCTGTTCGACGGCGAACGGAAAATCGCGGTGCCGATGAACCAGCGCGGCATCGGCATGGTGTTCCAGTCCTACGCGATCTGGCCGCACATGACGGTGTTCGAGAACATCGCCTTCCCGCTGCGTGTGGCGAAGAACCGGCGATATGGCCGCGAGGAAATCCGCACTCTGGTCGATCAGGCGCTCGCCACCGTCGGGCTTGCGGGCTACGGCGATCGCCCGGCCACGCGGCTGTCCGGCGGACAGCAGCAACGCGTCGCACTTGCGCGTGCCATTGTGCACCGTCCGCAGCTTCTGCTGCTGGACGAACCACTGTCCAACCTGGACGCCAGCCTCCGCGAGGAGATGCGCGTCGAACTGCGCCGCCTGCAACAGCAGATCGGCATAACCGCGATCTACGTCACTCACGACCAGGCCGAGGCGCTCGCCATGTCCGATCTCGTCGCGGTGATGGATCGCGGGCGCATCGTGCAGTTCGGCGAGCCGCGCGCAATCTATTTCCGCCCCGAGAGCGAATTCGTCGCCAGCTTCATCGGCGCCGCCAATCTGTTCGGCGGCACCACCGTCGCGGCCGTGGCGGCTGGCGGCGTCGGAACGTTGCGGCTGGACGATGGCGGCGAGATCGCCTGCCTGTTTCCCACTGGCAGCGCCGCGGGACAGGCGGCGACAGCCTCGGTGCGCCCCGAGAGCATCGTCATCGCACCGGCGGGCGCAGCCGCGGCCAACGGCGCCAACGTGCTGCGCGGCTCGGTGAACGCCGCGAGCTTTCTCGGCGCCAATGTGCGTTACGACGTGCGCGTCGGCGAGCGTGCGCTGCGGGTCATCGGCTCCGCCGAAGTGGTATTCCCGCCAGGAACCGACGTGCTGCTGGTGTTCCCGCCACAGGCCACGGTATCAGTCAGCTAGGAACGCCGACGCCTTCCGGGCGATCTCGCCGGCGCGTTCCCAGCTCATGCAGAACCGCGCGCCCGGCAGCACCTCGTGGCGCAGGTCCTTCACCCGCGCGATCATCTCGTCGAGGAAGCGCGCGTAATAGAAGTGCTCGCCGAGCAGCAGCAAAGTCGGCTGGGCAAGCTGCCGCAAGCCACCATCCATGTCGAAATTCGCCAGCGTTGTCACCGCCTGCCAGCGGTCGCGCCCCACTTCCACCTGCGCGGTGTTGATGCGGTCCATCCAGGACTGCGTCGGCCGCATCGGCGCGTGTGCGGGGTCCTTCTCCAGCATGAATTCAAGCGTGCGCGTCAGCGGAAAGCCCGACGCATCGGCAGGACGCAGACCGCTTTGCAGCTCCCTCACATGCGTGGCGGTGCGCGTGCGGTCAGGCGAGAACGGGCAGTTCACCAGCACGACCTTGTCGACGCGATCGGGATACGTGTTGGCGATCTCCACACAGACCCCCGCGCCCACCGCCTCACCCAGCACCGAGGTGTTGGCAATGCCAAGCGCGTCCATCACCGCGATGGCGCAGCGCGCGTAATCGGCGAAGCTCGGCTGTTCCGCGACATGGTCGGAGTGCCCGTGACTCGGATAGTCCATCGCGACGACACGGAAGTCCGACGCCAGTGCCTCGATCAGTTCCAGCATCAGCGCGGAGGATTGCTGATTGATGTGGAACAGCATCACCGCCCTGCCGCGCCCGGCGGCGCGATAATGGATATAGCCCATGCCGGTCTTGATCAGGCCGCGCTCAATGCCGATCGCCATGACGGTCAGGAGCCGTCTTTCGGCAGCCGTCCCGTGCACACGAAGTGCGGGTTCTCCCAGCCCGGCTTGCTGTAATGCAGCTCGTCGCCGTCGAACGTCCGCACCGTGCCACCGGCCGCCTCCAGCACCGCCTGCGGCGCGCAGGTGTCCCATTCCATCGTGCGGCCGAAGCGCGGATAAAGGTCTGCGATCCCTTCGGCGAGGCGGCAGAACTTCACGCTCGAACCGAAATTGATCAGCTTCGCCACGCGCTTGTCGCGCAGGAATTCGTCCAGCCGCGCGCTGCTGCCATGATATCGGCTGGCCAGCACCGTCAACCCTTCCTTCGGAGGCAAACGCGCGCTGACCGACACCTCACGCGATCCTATGCGTTTCCAAGCGCCGCGCCCGACGATGCCGCCGAACAACTCGCCCGCGGCCGGAATGGCGACCACGCCCAGCGCCGGTCTGCCAGCGCGCACCAGGCCGATATTCACCGCGAACTCGTCGTTGCCAGCGACGAATTCGCGCGTGCCGTCAAGCGGATCCACCAGCCAGTATTCCGGTGCTGGCTCCGTGATGCGCCCGGCCGCCACTTCCTCCTCGGCGATCACCGGAATGCCTGGCGCGGCTTTGCGCAGGCCGGCGACGATGATCGCTTCGGCGGCATGGTCGGCTTCGGTGACCGGCGAACGGTCCTCCTTGCGCACCACATCGAAGCCACGCTTGCGCACCGCGAGGATTGCGGCACCCGCCTCCAGGGCAAGCGCAGCGGCGAGCGAGATCAGGGCGTCATCGTCCATGCATTGGTCATACCGACCGAAGGGTGCGATGGCAACGCGCGGTCTACTGGACGGAGACGGGCGAGGCCGGTCGGCGGCGACGTCTCGGCTTCGCCTCCTGTGCCGCCGTTTCCTCAGCGCCGGACACATCATTCGGCACCGCCTCGTCCGGCGGTGTCGTCTCGGCCGTGCGCCGCTTGCGGCTTTTCGGCTGCGCTTTCGGCATAGGCGCAGCCACTGCCACCACCACCGGCTCGACCAGCGGCACCACGATGCGCCGCTCGACCGGACGGGCGAGGAAGACCTCGGATACTTCCTGCACAATGGTCGGCTCAAGCCCGCGCATGCAGGCGAAATTGCGCGGGCAGTCCTCCCGCCGTGCGAGATAGCACGGGCTGCACGCCATGTTCCGCCGCAGTGCCACGGCGCGCTTGCCGATCGGCCCCCATTCGATCGCGTCCACCACGCCCGAGTGGATGCCGATCGTCGGCACGCCAAGCGCGGCAGCGATGTGCTTCGGCCCGGAGTTGTTGCCGACATAGAGGGCACATGCGGACAACAGCGCCGGCAGCTCGCGCAGCGGCGTCTTGCCCACCAGCGAAACCACGGAGTCGCGATGCACGACCTGGCCCAGCACCTCCGCGGCCAGTTCCGCCTCTTCCGGCCCGCCAATCAGCACAGCATTGACCGCGTTCTTCTCCACCAACAGGTCGATCAACGCGGCAAAATGCTCCGCCGGCCATTGCCGCATCGCGTTGCCGACGCCCGGATGCACGGCGACCACCGGCTTGGCAAACAATGCCCGCGCATCGTTCTCCAGGAAGTCAGGCGGGCCCTCGCTCGACGCCACCAGGTCAAGCCGCGTTCGCTCCACAGCGCCGGCCGTGCCAATCGCCTCCACCAGATTGATCAGATCGTCGGTGACATGGCTGCGCTTGCGCTGCAGGTTCTTGTCGCCCTCCCATTCCAGCGCGACGTCGAGGAACGGGAACTGTCCCATGTAGTCATAACCGGCGAGGAACTGCGCCGGCGTGTAGCGCAGCACGTCGCGCGTATCGAGATGCTTGCGCAGATCCACCGCGATGTCGAAGCGATACGGCGCAAGCCGCTGGCTCAGTGCCTGGAATTCCTCCTGGCTGATCTGCCGCTGCCCGAGGCCGGAAATCGGGTGGAAGAACTCGAACTCGATGAACTCGTCGACGCAATCCAGTGTCGCGGCAAAGGCGCGCGCGGCGCGGCTTGCCAGCACATGGATCGAGGCCGCCGGAAAAATCTGCTTCAGCCTGCGGATCGCCGGGATTGCGGTGATGAAGTCGCCAATATGGTCGACCTTCACCGCCAGGATGCGCTTGATCTCACTATGGCGGAACAGCGGATGACCGGCGAATATCGTCTGCACCGGTTCGTCATCCGGACGATAGTCATCCGAATGCCGGCTCAGGCGCGGGCTGAAATAGGGATCGCCCGACGCGAACAGCGTCTTCCATCGTGCCTCGAAATGGCTGAGATCGAATACGTCGGGCAGCCGCTCGCGGCTGACCGCTTCGTGATGGATCAGCGAGGCATGCGGCGTGAACACGATAAGCTTGCCCGCCTGGTGCGCGCGCAGACAGAAATCCAGGTCGTTGTTGATGATCTCGTGCGCCTCTTCGAACCCGCCGAGCGCCTGGTACATGCTTCGGCGCATCAGCATGCAGGCGCCGGTCACCGCGATGACATTGCGCTGTGTCAGCGCCAGGCCGAAATAGCCAGGCTCATCGGACGCCGCGAAGCGGAACGCGTGGCGTGCGATGCCGGGGGTCGCGAGGAACATGCCACCGTGCTGCACCTTGTTGTCGGGATACAGAAGCTGCGGTCCCACCACCGCCACCTCCGGGCGCCGCACATGCTCCAGCATCGCGTCCAGCCAGTCCGGCTGTATCACCTCCACGTCGTCGTTCAGGAACAGCAGGTACTCGCCGGCGGCCGCCTCCGCACCGCGGTTGTTGAAGTACGACCAGTTGAACGCGTCGGGCATCGGAACGATCTTGTCGGAATTCTGCTGCAGCCAGATCTTCCACGCGATCTGATTGTCGGGAATGTTGTCGATGCAGATGATCTCGAAATTATGATAGGCGGTGCGCTCGCGCAGCGTCTTGATGCAGGTCTCGACATAGCCCCGTGCCGCGCAGGTCGGGATGATGATCGAGACCATGCCGCTCACCGGCTGCGTGCGCCGGAAGCGCCAGGTGCCGGGCACCGCGCCGACCAGGATGTCGGCCGCGATGCCGCGGCGCACCGCGGCACGCGCAAGCGCCGCTGCTTCCACTTCCGCGTCGTCGATCTGCTGCCTGCCCCGCAGACACAGCAACTTCGGCAGGTGGTGAATTTGTTCCGCCTGCTCGGTGCAGCGCAGGACCAGATCGTATTCGCCGGATTCGAGCCGGGAGCGCGGCGTGACGCCGATCTTCCCAAGCAGTGCGGTCGAGGCAAACCAGGGCCGGCCGATATAATTGGTGGAGAGCAGCAGGTCCGGGGAGAAATCCGGCTTGAAGAACGGCTCGCGCTCGTGGCTCGCCGAACTGAGCCGCACCTCGTCCGCGTAGAAGAAATCGGCATCGCGATGCAGGCCGCTGGACAGCGCCGTCTCGAGCAACGCATCGCAGCCAAACCGGTCGCCAGGCGACAGGAAACCGACCAGACGCAATGTCATCGACTCGTCCTGGTTGCCGATCGGCTGCCCGAACGCCTCCGCGTCCGACGGATCGAGCACGTCGATCCGTTCGGCAAGGTCTGCCGCGGCCTCCGCGATCAAGGCGCGCACGGCAGCGCCGGTATCGGCATCGGCGGCGAGAACTTGCAGCGTCCAGTCGCGGTACACCTGGTTGCGCAACGAGCCCAGAGTTGTCAGCAGGCGATCGAGATCGAGCGCCGCGCCCTGGCACAGCACCAGACGGAAGCCGGGGCGGTGGTCGAGGCTGTCCAGCACCGCATCGGCGACATCGGCCTCCACCTGCGTCATGCGCCGGCGGATGCTAAGCCCGTCCTCATCCTCCTCGGACTTCCTGACCTCGATCCTGAAGCGGTACTCCAGGACTTCGCCACTCCTCGCCCGCACATTGAGCTGCACGACATGCTCGCCGTTGCGCAGCGAACGCGGCGGACAGTGGAACGCGTAGCCGCTGCGCAGCGAATCGACCCAGTCAGGGAACGCGGTGCCAACATCCTGCCGCGCCAGACCATAATGCGCCTCGCCGAGGCGCAGATCGTCCAGCATCACCTCCATGCCGCTTATGCCCGAGCGTGCGAGCGCCCACCCCTCGATGGTCAGCCGCCCGGTGATAGGCTCGACCACCACGCCGCCGACCACCGCAGGATTGTCGATCTCGAAACGGAACTGCGGCGGCACCGCAGGCGATGGCGGCAGCGGCTCGGCACGTTCGATCAGGACGGTGCGGCTCTCTTCGCGGACATCGTCCAGGCCGTTGCGCACGACCACCCTGATGCGGTGCTCACCCGCGGGCGCATCGCCCAGGTCCTTGGCGAAACGGAAGCCGGAATACCGCGCCATCGGGATGTGGCGGTACTCTTCGCCGACATCGTCACGCGGCAGGCCCAGTTCGGCATCGCCCATCGCCTGGCCGTCCAGGTGGACCGTGATGGTCGAGATGCCGGTGGCGCAGACCGCCCAGCCGACCACAAGCAGATGGCCTTCGTCGTCGAGGTCCGCCTGGTCGCAGAAGAAGCGGATCTCCCGTCGCGGATCCTGTGCGGGCGCGCGCACCGAGGGCGAGGCCGGAAACGGTGTCGACAACAGCGACGGCAGGTCGGGGCCAAGCTGGAAACCCGTCACCAGGCGATACATCGGCTGTTGCGGCGCCAAAAGCTGGGCCGGCGATGGCGGGGCCGCAGCTTGTGGCTGCTCCTGTACTGGCTCCGGCAATGTCAGCGCGCGAACCCGCTCCACCGGCAACACCACTTCGTGGGAAAATCCGTTCAGGCTGATCGCCTGCACACGCACCGCCGACATGCCCTCGGTCGGCACGGCAAGACGGGTCGAGAGCGAGAAGCCGGACATCCGCGCATTCGAATAGGCCGGGAAGGCATTGGCCACGTCGTCACGTAGGCCGCCGAGCTGTGCCGCACTGATGCGCGTCTCGTCGACGAACACCTGCACCGTCACCATCGCGGTGAGCGATACCGCCCAGCCATGCACCAGCAATTGCCCGCTGTCGTCGAGCGCCGCCCGCTCGACGTACAGCACCACCGGCGGCCGCACATGCGCGTAGGTCAAGGACGAACGCGTGGGGCCGGCGGCGATCGAGACCGGCATCGAACTGGAGGGATCGACCGATATGTCGAAGCTCTCCTCATGGGTGTCGCCGTCCTGCGTGCGGACAGCGACGACGCAGGTGCACATGCGGTGTGGCTGTGCGCGGAGTAGCGGCAGACTGAGATGGAACACGTTCTGCGCGGCGCCGGTGCCGTCCGGCAGAACGGTCTGCGCGGCACGATCCGCCGGCCCGTACTGCACGCGCCCGACCACCATGCCATCCAGCAGCAGGGCGGCCTCCTCGATCGGTGCGCTCGAGACGACCCGGCCACGGATCAGCAGATCGTAGCGATCATGGATGAAGCCAGCGCTGATGGCGGGATCGATATCGACCTGGATCTGCGGCGGCAGGCGCTCCGGCTCGGGCTCCGGTTCCGGCGTGGCGATCTGGCCCCGACGGCGCCCGCGGCGGTGCCCGGCTGCCCTGGTCCCCTCGTCCGGGGCCTCGGCTGACTCGGGGGCCGTCTCGACAGGCGGCTCGGCGGGACGTTCGCTCTCCGCGACTTCCGCCACCGGAACGGCATCCACCGCGGGCTCCGTCAGTACCTCGCCCGGCGGCCTCTCGCCTGCGCCCCGGGCTCTGCTCGAGGCGCGCGCGCCAGGCTTCCTGGTCATGCGCGGACGCTTTCCGGTGTGCCCGCTGGCAGGGCGTGCGGTTCCGGCCAGAATACCAACACCATCTCTCCGTTCATGCCGGAAATGTCCCAGCGCAGACCGCGCGGCCCTGACTTACGACAAGAAATAGGCTGCCGCCCTGCTTGCCCCGTACGGCATAACAAGAGGTTACCGCAAGCGCCTAGAAAGCATAAGGCAGCCGGCCTTCGCGATAGCCATCCTCGGCAAAATGCTGCTCGCCGGACGTGACGACGCCGTTGCGTATGCTCTCGGCCACGTCGGGGTACTGCCCGAGATACCACCGCTCGTCGACCGGCATCGGAAACGGCAGCCGGCCCTCGAAGTAGCCGTCGTCCATGAAATGCTGCTGCGCCGACTCCACCTTGCCGCTTCTGACCGCCTCTGCGATGTCCTCATACTCCTTGAGGTACCATTCCTCGTTCACCTCGATGCCCGAGATCAGCATGCGCAGAATTCTGATGAAATCATCATAGGACAGGCTGACGCGTAACTCGCCCTTGACAGTGGAGATCTCCACGGAGCGCCTGATCAGGTCGAACGGCGGTAGGTACTTCACGGCGCCTCCTGGAGGTCGGCAACGGCAGTTGCGCTAAATGAATATTGGGCAGAACCAGAAATAGCGGCAAGGCGTTCATGATGGAACCGGGAATCGCCCATTTCCCGACGCCGTTGCACATCGGGCATGCCGCGTGTGATACCAGCCGCCGAACCTGGCGACCCGCCGGGGAGGACCAGGGGGCTCCGCCGCTTGGAACCCCGCGGGAGCCTCGCCGGGGTCCGGGGGGCCAAGCTCCCCCACCCTTCTTCCGGGGGGTCACCGACTTTGACGGCTGGAATTTCGCGCATGGACAATGACGCGGGGATGCGGGTGGCGGATGTTGAACTGGCGGGCCTGGTCCGCCGGTTTCCCGATGCGCGTGTGCTCGTGTTGGGCGATGTGATGCTCGACCGGTATGTCAGCGGCAGCGCGAGCCGCCTGTCACCGGAAGCGCCGATCCCGGTGCTGCGGCCCGCATCGAGCCGGGCGACGCTGGGCGGCGCGGCGAATGTCGCGTTGAATGTGGCGACGCTGGGCGGCCACGTCGCGCTGGTCGGCGTGATTGGCGATGATGCGGCAGGTGCCGAAGTGGCGCGGCTGCTCGCGGCCTCGCCCGGCATCGTTCCACATCTCGTGGTCGCGGCCGGCCGGCCCACCACGGCGAAAACGCGCTTCCTGGTCGGCGTGCACCAGTTGCTGCGGCTCGATGAGGAGACCGCGGCGCCGATCGATCAGGCGACCGGCGCGACATTGCTGCTGCGCTTTGCCGAGGCGCTGGAGACGACCGATGTCGTCGTGTTGTCGGACTATGCCAAGGGCGTGCTGACCGATGACGTCCTGCGGGCGGTGATGGCGCGAACCGGCGCGATGGGTCGCAAGGTGATCGCCGATCCCAAGCGCGCCGACTTCGCCGCATACCGGGGCGCCACCGTGCTCACGCCGAACGAGCACGAGGTGCGCCAGGCCACGCGCATCGACGCGGCGGACGATCTGGAGGCGGATCGCGCGGGACGCCGGGCGCTGGATGCGACGGGCGGCGAGGCGGTCCTGGTCACGCGCTCGGAGAAGGGCCTTACCCTCGTGCGCCGCGATCAGCCGGCGCTGCATATGCCGACGCGCGCGCGCGAGGTGGCGGACGTTTCGGGAGCCGGCGACACGCTGGTGGCCGCACTCGCGGTGGCGCTCGGCGCCGGCGCTTCGCTGCCCGAGGCATCGCTGCTCGCCAACATCACGGCCGGGATTTCCGTGGGCAAGCAGGGCACCGCGACGGTCAGCCGCGAGGAGCTGCTGGGCGTGCTGCACCTCGAGGATCTGGTGGCAACCGACAGGAAGATCGCCACGCGCGAGGCGGCGGCGTCGCGTGTGGCGGCATGGCGGGCACAGGGGTTTCGGGTCGGTTTCGCCAATGGCTGCTTCGACCTGATCCACCCCGGGCATGTCCGCCTGCTGACCGAGGCGCGCGCCCGTTGCGACAAGCTGGTCGTGGCGCTGAACACCGATGCCTCGGTGCAGCGGCTGAAGGGCCCGACGCGTCCGCTGCAGAACGAGACGGCACGCGCGACCGTGATGGCGTCCCTGTCGCCGGTCGATCTGGTGGTGCTGTTCGGCGAGGATACGCCGCTCGAGATGATCCAGGCGCTGCGGCCCGACGTCCTGGTGAAGGGCGCCGATTACAGCATCGACCAGGTGGTTGGCGCCGATCTGGTGCAGGGCTGGGGTGGCAAGGTGCTGCTGGTCGAGCTGCAGCAGGGCCACAGCACGACCGGCACGATCCGGCGGATGACAAGCCCGACCCCGGCCTGACTCGCCGCGCGGATATATTCCGCGCCGCAATCAAATTGACATAGCGCAAGTTACCGAATACGGGCATGCTCCGTGCGGCGGAACGAGGCAAGCAAAGCGTAATCGGCGCCTGGGGGCTGGGGAGAGCGACAGGCGCAAGCGCTGGCGGGGGATGCAGCCGATTCAGACGTCTCAGCAACGTGCGCGCTCGCGCGGGTCGCCTGCCGAGGGTGGCGTGGCGCTGTTGCGCGGGACGAAGCAGGCGAGCGTGGCCGCGGGCGACGAATCGGCGGCTGCCGTCCTCGGACGCCTGGCGCGTCAGCCGCGCCTTCATGCCGGCAACGCCGCTGCCACCGCCATCCCGTGCAAGGTCTGCGGCAGGCCCGCGGCGTTCTTCGACGTCGTCGATTTCAACAAATGCGTGGTGTTCTATCCATTCGGCCCATCCGGCGTGACGGTACCGTATTACCGCTGCGACGAGTGCGGCTTCCTGTTCACCCCATTCTGCGACACCTGGTCGCACGATGATTTCGCACGGCTGATCTACAACGACGACTACGTGTTGCTCGATCCGGAATACCTGTCCCACCGGCCGTTGCACGACGCCGAACTGATGGCCCGCAAGCTGGCCGGGTTCGAGAGAGCGCGCATCCTGGATTACGGCGCGGGCAAGGGCTTGTTCGCCGAACGGCTGGCCGAGCTTGGGTTTCACGGCGTGGCGAGCTACGACCCGTTCAGCATTCCTAGCCGACCACAGGGCCGGTTCGACATCGTCACCTGCTTCGAGGTGATCGAGCACATTCCCTCGCCGGTCGCGGCATTGGCGGACATGCAGTCCTTCCTGTTCGACCACGGCTGCATCGTGCTGGGCGAGGCGCTGCAGCCGCCGGACATCGACCGCGTCCGCGGCAACTGGTGGTATGTGGCGCCGCGCAACGGCCATGTCTCGACCTTCGCCGATCGCACGCTGGTGGCGCTGGCCGAGCAGCAGGGCATGGTGTTCCATCGCGGCAATCCCCATGCGCTGGTGCGCGGCAGTGCGTTCGCCGAGCTGGGCGAGCGGTTCGGCCGGCCGCTGGCCTGCTTCCGGCTGGCAGCGCCGGGGATGCGGCGGCCGGGCGAATGGCATGGTGCGGAACGCGATGGCACGGGCCGGTTCCAGTGGACCGAGGCCGCGGCGCTGACCTGGCGCGTGACCGCCCCGCCTGGCGCGCCACGGCAGCTCCAGGTGATGGTGCCGTTCGTCCACGAGTCGCGGCCCGGCTTCGCGGCGGAATGCACGATCGAGATCGACGGCTGCCCCGCCGTCACCTCGGTGCGCGAAGCCTGCGTGTTTGCCGAGTCGGCCGCGGCCGCGCGCGGCGAGATCGCGGTGACGCTGCGCACGCCGGGCCTGGCGGGCAGCGCCGAGGGAAGGCCGCTGGGCCTTGCGGTGAAGGTGGCGGCGGACGCCGCCTGAGCGGGTCAGGTAAGTAGCGGAGGGGGGAAGTTCCGGATGGGGCAGGCTGCACCCATCGGGGCTAATTGTTCGGCAGGAATTTGCCGGGGTTGTAGCCTTCAATCCCAGGCACGAATGATCGTGTCGTCTTCAGTGCTTTCAAAAAAGCCCAGGAAAGGCTGTGCTTGAAGATCTCGACAGTGAAGCCTGAAGACTCAACCATATCCCGCAGTGCACGCCGGTTCGGCATAAACCAGTTGAATGGGTCTCCCGTCTCCCGCCCCTTCGAGAAATGGAGGAGCGGCATACTGTGAATGAACTCCCCGTGCGGCAGTATTTTTGCCTTCACGTCTGGAGTAATAGTTTGATCGTAAATTGTAAAATCGATGATTGGCGAATCAACATAGAGTTCAGACTGGGTGACATCATAAATCTTGTCGAGAGCTAACAACGGATGTCTCAAATGATAGAAAACGCCAGGAAAGAGGACGATGTCGAAGACACCGTGAACGGCTGCGTCTAGATCATACACGCTGCCTCGAACATAGCGGCAATTATCGACCTCCAGGAGATCTCGAACTTTATAATATCCAGTTACCTCTGGATCATCTGGGCCGAGGGAGACAAGCTCGGCAGCGCCACGCCGGATGCATTCAAATCCGAAAAAACCGTTCCACGGAGCGATATCAAGCACACGTTTACCGCGAAGATTACGGTCCACACCCATCAAATCGAGGGATCCCACAATGTCCTTGTGACCTGCTGTCTTGTGACCGGGAAATACTTCCCAGGATTGATACGTGTAAATTCCCTCAAAAAATGCCGGAATGCTGAAGTCTGCCGGTGGGTCAGTACGCATTTTCCTGATATCCTCGCGCTGGGTGGTGTGATTCCGCTAGATCATCTGTGCTGTGGGCCAATTTCTCCCCGAGATCATCGGCCCGCTCGGAAGTGCCACGAGGTACGCGCGAAGCCGGGCGGACCAGGGCGCGCGTACTCGTAACGCCGCCAGTCTCAGCCACAACGCCGGTCAGATCCGCTCGCATACCACCAGATCCTGCGAAGTGCCATTAGCTTGGGAAGCGATGTCTCTGACGCGGAACCGCGTCCCGAAGATGCGCATGGCCTCAGCAGTGCTCAGGAAGGTGCCGCGATAATAGGTGTCCGTGCCGATCTGATCGTCCAGTGCATGGTCGGTGCTAGTGTCGTCGAAGCCAGTGGCAAGTGCGCGAACGATCAGCTCCTCGTTGCCCATTCTGACCAGGCTCGCC
>JBGPND010000022.1:0-40695 GCA_041487355.1 Acetobacteraceae bacterium
GCCTTGGCCTTTGCCTTCACGGCGGGACGCGCGCGCTGCGCGGGTGCTTTGGCCTTCCTTGTCGTGCCAGCCGCTTTGGGGCTGGCAACGCCGGGAACCGAGACGGGGGGCGTCAGACGGAACGCAAGGGCCATGTCGTCCGCCAGTGGCCGGTCGTGCGGCATGCTGGCGATCAGCGCGGCGACCTGCCGCCAGGCGAGCACGAGGTCCGCCACCTGGCCGGGATTTAGCGCGAGCCCTGCGCGGGAGAGCAGAAGCTGCATCTCCCCAGGGCTGAGCGGCGGGACGAACGCGGCCGGAGACGCGGGCATGCGAATCGGCAACCCCTTTGAAATGGCAGTGAAACCCTAGTCAGCAGTGCCCGCAGCGGCAAGATGAAGCGCCCGCTTTTCTTCCCCACCAGGATCAATTCGCCGCCCCGAAGCCCAATCGAACATATGCAGGTGCTCGGGTTGCGGCCGTACGGTCAGGCGTTCGCCCGCTGGAGCGGGGCCAATCAGCTTGACCACGAGCGACTGTTCTTCCCCGCCGGTCAAGCGGCCGTACACCAGGGTTTCCGAGCCGAGCGGCTCGATCAGGTCGATCAGCAGGTCCAACCCGTCCGGGGCAGGTTCCAGATGCTCGGCGCGGATACCGACGATCAGCTTGCGCCCGTCGGCCCCTGGCCTGCGTCCATCGGCAAATGGAATAAGCGACCCGGCCGGCGGTGGGTCGCTCGAGCCCCGCCACCAGACGCAGCAGTTGTGGACTTCCCGCAGCCCAAGGCGCCAGCGATGACCAGCATCTCGCCGTCGGCGAGCGCGAGGTCGATGCCTTGCAGCACGTCGATCAGGCCGAAGCTCTTGCGCAGGCCAAGGAGTTCCAGGGTCGCCATTTCAGTCGCAGACTGCCATCCGATCAGGCTGGGCAGCAATCTCCGCCATGGCGGATCAGGTGCCTCAGTCCCAGGGGAGGAGTTGTCCGATGATCTGCGATGTCCACGCGCATTACATTCCGAAGACATTCAGCGACTTCATGGGCGATCGCTTCGCGCCGCGTGTCGGCGTGCCGGCGGGGACCGGCATCGCGCGGCATCCGGTTTCGGATTCGCCCGCCGACATCCAGGGCCGGTTGGAACTGATGGATGCCGCCGGCGTTGAGACGCAGATTCTGTCGCCGCACCGCCCGCCCTACCTGCCCGACGAAGCCGAGTGCGTGCAGGCACTGCACCTGCTCAATGACGGCTACGCCGAGCTGGCACACCGCTATCCGGGCCGGATCGCCTCCTACGTCATGCTGCCGTTGCCGCACATCGACGCGTCATTGCGCGAGATGGAGCGTGGGCTCGATCAGCTCGGCTGCGTCGGGGTCAACATGAATATCTCCTGCCTCGGTCGGTCGGTCGCCGAGGCCGGGTTCGAACCCATCTATGCCGAGATGAACCGGCGTGGCGCGATCCTGTTCGTGCATCCGTCGGTGACCGGGGTGTGCTCGCCGGTCATCAACGACTGGGGGTTCCGGGCTGCGATCGGCAACTCGGTGGAAGATGCGATGTTTGTGGCGCACATGATCGCGCGGCAAATTCCGCACCGGTATCCGAACATCAGGTTCATCGTGCCGCACCTCGGCGGGCCGATCCCGATGCTGCTGAACCGGCTGGACACGCAGGGAGTGCGGGATCTCGGCAGTCTGGCGGAACTGCCGAGTGTGACGGCGAGGCGGTTCTGGTACGACACGGTGTGCTACGGCTCGAAGGCCGCATTCACCTGCGCGTGCGAGGCGTTTGGCGTGGCGAAGCTGGTGACCGGGAGCGACTATCCGGTGCTGCAGGATTACGAGGAATACCGCGAGACGTTCGCGTATATAGAGCGGCTGGGACTGCCGCAGGGGGATGTGGATCGGATCCTGCACCACAATGCGCAGGCGCTGTTCGGGTTCCCACACTGAGCTGGAGGCCATGTTGGCGACAAACTTGGTGGAAGTTGTTCCATGGATCGCGAAACGCTACCTCCCGTTCTAGTCATCGCCGTCGAGAAGTTCGTCCAATGGTCAAACCAGCAATTGCAGGATGAGCAAGCGAAGACAGAGATCACGCGGCCTCTTTATCGCTACACAAATGCGAGTGGCCTTGCTCTAGCAAGCTATGAACCAGCGCCGGTTTCGGTCGATGCAATCATCTCGGTGATCCGCGCCAGGAAGCGCCTTCCGGTTGCACCCGCCGCGGCCGCCCTGTCGGCGGATACCTTGGCGTCAGGGCCGGTTTCGTAGTCGGCTACGGCCTTGAGGTTGTAGCTCTGGGACAGGAAAATCCGCAGCTCGGGCTCAAGGCGCTTGTCGTCTTTGGTCAGGCGGAGAAATTCCGTGTGCACACCGTGGTGGGATTTCAGAACCTTTCCCGTGCACGCAAAGATGAACGCTTGAGCGAAATGGAACCCGGCGAGATAGGCCGTGCGTCCAGCCGCCTCGTTCAGGTGGATGCCGAGCATGACATCAGCCTGCGCGAGCGGATCCCGCGCCTTCTCGAGATAGGCGGCTGTCTCGGATGTCACAGATCGAGACCCTCTTGCCGGATTTCGTGCATGAGCGGCGTGCGCTCGAACCAGGCACTGGCAGCATATGGCTTGGCATCGAAGAAGACGCCGGTCTCATCGATCATATCGACGCGGAGGCAGGCCAGCCGGTCCAGCTCTGCCCACCGGTCTGGCAGTGACTTCAAGAACACCGCAACGTCGTAGTCTGAATCCACCCGTGCATCGCCCCGCGCGCGTGATCCGAAAAGCACCACGCGCTCGATCCGGTTGCCGTACATCTCGTTCAGCGCGCGGCGAAAGCGAGCAAGGACAGGATCATCTTTTGGCGTTGCCGACATAACCTGTTCCGACACCGAGCCAGATCATAGCACGTAAGCAGAGATCCTTCCGAGCGTCATGTAATCGACGAGAAAGGGCTGGATGGCCCACTACTTCTCCCCTTCCGTCAACCCCGCGACGAACCAGCGCTGCATCAGGACCACCACCACGACCGGTGGCAGCAGCGCCAGAACGGCGGTCGCCATCACCGCGCTCCAGTCGGTCTGCGTCTCCACCCCGATCATCTTGACGATGCCGATCACGATCATGTCGAGGCCTGGATCCGTGGCGACCAGCAGCGGCCAGAGATACTGGTTCCAGCCATAGACGAACAGGATGACGAACAGCGCCGCGATGTTGGCAGCGGAGACCGGGATCAGGATGTCGCGCAGGAAACGCAGCGGGCCGGCACCGTCCATGCGCACCGCCGCGATGTAGGTCTTCGGGTCGATCGCAGCACCGGTCTCCTTGGCCAGCTCCCGGACCTGCTTCACCGCCTTGCCGGCGGCCAGCATCGTTCCGGTGCCCACTTCGAAGATCTGCACGAGACGCGGCGCCTGGTGGGCGCACGACGCGGCGACGGTCTCGGTCAGCACGTCGGCATAGCCACCCTTGTAGATCGCCTGCACCTCCATCGCGTCCTGGCTCGCGTTGAACGCCTCAGCGATGTGGTTGACCTGCTCGGCAAGGGCGGCGGTCATCGCGTGCCACCAGACGATCTTGAGTCTTCTCGGCTGCGCGGCCGACGGCGGGTACCGCGGCGAGAGCGGCTGCGCCGGTGAGCAGGGTGCGGCGTTTCATCGGCTGTCTCCCCATCTGTGTGGTTCTTGCGCGGCGTAACGGTGCCGCGTTGCCGATCTATTACGCCATGATGACGCTTCGCTGAAGCGCGCTCAGCCGTGAGCCTGCCCCCGGGCGCCTGACCCGGGGGCCTGCGCCAGCAGCGACCGCCGGCTGGACAGGAACTCCTCCACCGCACCGGCCAGCTTGTCGCACTCGGCATCGCCGATCGGCAGGCACAGCGTCATCATGCCGCGCCGCGCCAGCCAGATGCCCTGCGCCAGCATGTCGAAGAAGAACAGCTCCTTCAGCTTCTGGTCGCCCTTCGCCGCATCCGCCGGCGAGCGCACGGGCCCGCGTGTGAAATGCACCGCCAGCATCGAGCCGATGCCGGTGAACTGCACCGGCGCGTCATGCGCGCGGCACAGCGCATTCAGCCTCTCGCGCAACGCATCGCCGCGGGCGTTCAGCGCATTCGCCGCGTCAGGCGTGTAGACCTCGGTCAGGCCCACCAACCCCGCCGACATGGTCAGCACATTGTTGTTGAACGTTCCGGCATGCGGCAGCGCATCCGGCCGGCGCGGATCGAACAGGTCCATGATGTCGGCCCGGCCGCCGAACGCGCCGAACGACATGCCGCCGCCGATATATTTTCCGAAGGTCGTCAGGTCGGGCTTGATACCGCGAACCCGCTGCAGGCCACCAGGCGACAGCCGCGACGTCATCACTTCGTCGAGGATCAGCAGCGCGCCAACCCGGGTGGTCGCCTCGCGCAGCATCGTCAGGAACTCAGGCTCCGCCGCGATGCAGCCGCCGCCGCCCATCATCGGCTCCAGGATCACCAGCGCGAGGTCCGACGCATGCTGATCGATCAGCGCCCGCGTCGCGGCAATGTCGTTGTACGGCGCCAGCACGTAGTCGAACGGCGCGTTGATCGGCGAACCGCCGCCGGCGAAGCCGAACACCGCGCCGTGGTAGCCGCCGTTGAACACCATTACCTTCGAGCGCTTGGTGAAGATGCGGCCGACGGAGATCGCCAGCAGATTCGCTTCCGTGCCGGAGTTGGTGAAGCGCACCCGCTCCAGACCGAAGCGCTCGCACACCGCGCGGGCGAACTTCGCCTCGGTCAGGTTGGTGCCGCCGAAATTGATCCCGGCATCCAGCGCGCGATCCACCGCGGCACGGATCACCGGATGCGAATGGCCATAGATCCCGGCGGTGTATTCGCCGAGGAAGTCGATGTATTCTGCGCCGTCCAGATCCCACAGCCGGCAGCCCTCGCCGCGTGCGATGCCGATCGGGAACGGCGCGTAGTGCAGCACCGTCCGCGTATTGCCGCCGGGCATCACCGCGGTCGCTTCGACAAACCGGGCAAAACTCTTGGGATTGCGCGCGATATAGGCTTCCTTCGCCTCGGCGAGCGCCGTATCGATGTCGGCATTGCGCAGTTCCGTGTCGCTCATGGCCCCCTCCGCTTCCTGTCCCGGACAGCCAGTCTGCCCGCCGGGCGCCTGACCGCGCAACCACGTCCAGGCGCCCTCCAGGGGCAATCGAGTGAGCGCCTGAAAGTCTCTCGTCACCCCGCGAAAGAGCGTGTGAAAGAAACAGTCCCGTCGCTATTTCCGCAAATTCCTGGGTCCCCGCTTTCGCGGGGATGACAACCTATTGAGCGGGGATGACAACCTATTGAATCGTCATCCCCCTATTGAATCGTCATCCCCGCGAAAGCGGGGACCCATGGGTCACCTTCACCGCTGGGGCAGTGATGGATTCGTTCACACACTCTTTCGCCGGGGTGACAAGTGAAAGACGAGCGGTCAAAACGGTATTGGGAGGCGCGGTGCGCGGACCCTGAGCTAATCGCCTCTCCTTCGACCATTCATTCGATTGCCCCAGCGCCATCCGTTGCGGCCCTTGGGCCGGCGTTCTACATCCCTGGGCAGGCCACACATCGAGAGAGGCTTCGGGCGCGCATGGACCTCAAGGACCACATCCGGGGCATTCCGGATTTTCCCAAGCCCGGCATCCTGTTCTACGACATCTCCACGCTGCTGCGGGACGCCGATGCCTGGCAGGTGGCGATGGGTCGCATGGCGAAGGCGGTGCGCGCCTATCAGCCGGACCTGCTGGCCGGGGTGGAAAGCCGCGGCTTCCTGATCGCCGCGCCGCTCGCGCTGAAGCTGGGCTGCGGCTTCATCATGCTGCGCAAGCGCGGCAAGCTGCCGGGCGAGACGGTCGGGCTGAATTACGCCCTGGAATACGGTACCGATCGCATCGAGGTGCAGGCCGACGCAGTGGAGCCGGGCCAGCGCGTGGTGGTGGTGGACGACCTGCTCGCCACCGGCGGCACCATGGCGGCCGGCATCGCGCTGCTGCGCCAGGTGGGCGCGGTGGTGCCCGCGGCGGCGGCGCTGATCGAGCTGACCTTCCTGAACGGCCGCGCGCGGCTCGACGCGCCCTGCGAGGCGCTGGTTTCCTACGCCGAATAGCAGGCGCACCGGGCCGGCGCTTTGCCTCGGGGCCGGTTAGGGGTAGGAAGGCCCCTTGTGGGGGGCCAGAATGACCTACCTGCCTAAGCACGGCCGGCGTCGCCTGCTTGGACTTCTGGCGACCCTGCCCGTCCTGGCACGGGCGGGAAAGCCGTTGGCTGCCCCGGCCCATGCCGCCAGTTCCACCCCTCCTGTTGCGGTCGCGCCGTTCCCGGATGGTGCCAACCTGCTGGTGGCGGGCCCGAACGACGGCGCGCTGGACCGCTGGGCCGACGCCGTGTTGCCGGCGCTCGAACAATCGCTGCCGCCCGATACATCGATCCACCGCATCGTTATCGGCGGTGCCGACGGCGTCACCGGCGCCAATCAGTTCGAGGCGCGCGGCGTGCCTGACGGATTGACGGTCCTGTTGGTGCCTGGCCAGGCCGTGCTCGCCTGGATGGTCGGCGACCCGAGGGCGCAGTTCGACGTCGGCCATTGGGTGCCGGTCATGGCCGGCGTAACCCCGGGGCTTGTCGCCGGTCGGCCGGGCGTCCTCGCCCAGGACGGGCGCATACGGATTGCTGCCGCTGGGCCGGCGAGCCTCGATCTGCCGGCCCTGCTCGGCTGTGACCTGCTCGGTGCCCGCCCCGAACCGGTCCCCGGCCTGACGGACCCCGCCGCGGTGCGGAGCGCCTTCGCCCAGGGCTCGGTGGACGCGGTATTCCTGCGCGGTCATGGCGTGCCGGAGCAGTGCGCAGCACTCGCCTCGGCCGGCGCGCAGCCGCTGTTCACTCTGGGCGCACTCGACGATGCGGGACAGACGGTGCGCGATCCGGCGTTGCCGGACGTGCCACACTTGGCCGAGCTTCATGCGATGCGCGCCGGCCGCAAGCCGGCCGGCCCGCTCTACAACGCCTGGTGCGCCGCCGCAGCGGCCGCGCAGTTGGAGTTCGCACTGGTCCTGCCACAGCTCACGTCTGCGGCCATGGTGTCGCTGTGGCGGCGTGCCGGCACGGAGGCTACGGCGGCGACCGCCGTGCAGACGGTCGGAGCCTCGCTCGGCGTGCGACCGCTTGGCGGGCCCGCCGCCACCGCGAGCACCGCGGCCACCGCCGCGGATTCGACCGCATTGCTCGAACTGCGCGGCTGGCTTGCCAGCCGGTTCAACTGGCATCCCGCCCAGTGAAGTCCGGTTGCATAGGGCGATCGGCGGACCAGGCGACGCATCGCGCCCGGAGGAGGATCGCATGAAACTCTGGTATCAGAGCATGTCGCGCCAGACCGAATGGGGCGGCTATCCGCGCGTGCTGCGCGGCATCCTCGACAAGGTGCGCGATCCCGACACGGAGATCCACGTCGCCGGCATCACCGAGATCGGCGGCGTGGGCGACCAGTTCCGCTATCTGGAGTACCTGGAGACCGGCGAGGTGCTGAAGAACGTGCACCGTGCGGTGCGCGAGGGGTTCGATGCTTTCCTGATCGGCAACATCGCCGATCCCGGTCTGCGCGAGGCGCGCGAGATCGCCGACATCCCGGTGCTTGGGTTGTGCGAGTCGGCGCTGCATGTCGCGTGCATGATGGGTGCCAGCTTCTCGCTGGTGACGATCAACCAGAAGTTCACCCCGCGCATCGTGGAGAACGTGATGCGCTACGGCCTGAAGGACCGGCTGGCGGCGGTGAACCGCATGCAGATCGACCGACTCACCGATCTGGGCGCCGGCTTCGACGATCATGCGGCGCGCGAGCGCATCGTGGCGCAGTTCAATCGCGCGGCGCACGCGAATTCCGAGGCGGGCGCCGAGGTGGTAATCGCCGCGGGTGGCGTGGTGATGGCGCTGCTGGCGCATGCCGACATCCACCAGACCGAGGATGGCATGCCGATCCTGAACGGCATCACGAATCTGGTGAAGCTGGGCGAGATGGCGGTGAAGCTGAACCGCATCATGGGCGGGCGCTTCACCTCCAAGCGTTGTTCCTATGCACCGCCACCGCCCGATCAGATTGCCGAATTCCGCAAGCACTATGGCGCCGACATCTACCCGACGGTGAAGGCGCCGTAATGGCCTGGTTCCCCTGTCATTGCGAGCGGAGCGAAGCAATCTCGTGGAGAACAACGCCACCGAGATTGCTTCGCTCCGCTCGCAATGACAGGGGGGCGCGGGCAGGCGTGGCTCCAGGCGAATGACCGCACCGCTCGTCCTCCGCACCGCGCTCGGCAAGTCGCCGCTGGTGCGCGCACTGAAGGAAGGTGCGGTCGCGTCAGACCGCGTGCGCTTCGACTTCATCGAGGTGGAGCCGGTGACGCGCGCCTTCCGCCGCATGGTGCGCACGCTGGAATTCGACCTGTGCGAGATCGCGCTGACGACGCATGCGCAGGCACGTGCTTACGGCAAGCCGATCACCGCGCTATCGGTCGTGCTGCTGCGCGGGTTTCACCACGGCGCGCTGATCTGCCGGCGTGACTCGCCCTTGCGCGGCCCGACCGACCTGGCGGGCAAGCGCGTCGGCGTGCGCGCCTGGTCGCAGACCACCGGCGTGTGGGTGCGGGGCATTCTGCAGGACGAATATGGCGTTGCGCCGGAGACCATGACCTGGGTCACCGCAGAGGACGCGCACGTGCAGGAGTTTTCTGATCCGCCCTTCGTGGAGCGCATCGCGGCGGGTCAGGATCTGCGCGCGATGCTGCTTGCCGGCGAGATCGATGCGGCCGTGGCGCTGGCCGGGATGGACGCGACACAGATTCGCACTGTGATTCCCGACGCCGACGCGGCGGCTGCCGAATGGTACCGCAAGACCGGTGCCTATCCGGTCAACCACGTGGTCGTGGTGAAGGACGCGTTGCTGGCGGCGTATCCTTGGCTGGCCGAGGAGCTGATGCGGCTTTTCGTTGCGTCCAAGCAGCTTGCAGACAATGCAGTGCCGTACGGCATCGCGGTAAACCGCCCTGCCATCGATCTGCTGATGCGCTATGCTGCAGAGCAGAAACTGATCCCCCGCGCGTATGGCGTCGACAAGCTGTTCGTGGCGAATCTGACATAAGGAGCTGAAGATGGCAGACATCCCCCGCCTGAACGGCGCGATCAAGGCGCTGGAATCCGGCAAGCCGGCCTTCGTTCCGTTCACCAGCGGCGAGATCAGCAACGCCCTGACCATCAGCAGCGCCCCCTATGACGGCGTGGTGTTCGAGATGGAACACAACCCGTACGACATCAAGGCGCTGCGCGACTGCCTGCAATACATGCTGAACCGCCGGCAGATCGCCACCTCCGGCTCCATCGCCCCGCCAGTGACGCCGTTCGTACGCATCCCGCCGAATGGCGGCGAGAACAGCCAATGGATCGCCAAGCAGGTGCTGGATATCGGCGTCTATGGCATCGTGTGGCCGCACGTATCAACGGTGGAGGACGCACGCAATGCCGTCGCGGCCTGCCGCTACCCGCGTCCGCGCGAGGCGAAATACTACGACCCTGCCGGCCAGCGTGGCGACGCACCGACCAGCGCGGCTCGCTATTGGGGGCTGACCGCGCAGGAATACTATCCGCGTGCCGACACCTGGCCGCTGAACCCGCAGGGCGAGATCCTGGTGGTGATCATGTGCGAGGAGAAGCGCGCCATCGCCAATCTGCCGAGGATGCTCGAGCAGGTTCCCGGCATCGGCGTGGTGCTGATCGGCGAGGGCGATCTGTCGCAGGACCTCGGCTATCCGCGCCAATACGAACATCCCACCGTCGCCTCGGCAATCAACGAAGTCCTGGCGATCTGCAAGCAGTACAACGTGCCCTGCGGCCATCCGCATGTCGATGCGAAGAATGTCGAAAGCCTGATAGAGCAGGGCTTCCGCTGGCTGATGCCCGGTCCGGTTCCGTCGTTCGCCGCGCTGGAAATCGGCCGGCGGGTTTCGGGACGGGCGTGATGCAGTCACCGCCTCTTATCGTCATGCCCGCCCCCTATCGTCATGCCCGGGCTTGACCCGGGCATCTGTCGCGGCACCCTGCGGGAATAGATGGCCGGGTCGCGCCCGGCCATGACGACTTAAGACAGCGCCGTCGTGAGCCATCCCGGGAGGAATCCATGATCATCGACGTTCACGCCCACTACACACAGGCATCGCCGAAGCTCGACGCCTATCGCGGCCGCCAGATTGGATCGCAGAACAAGCCCGCCAAAGGTGCGCTCGGCATCAGCGACGACGAGATCCGCGCCTCGCTCGCCGGCAATATCAGGCAGATGAAGGATCGCGGCATCGACCGGCTGATGTTCTCGCCGCGCGCTTCCGGCATGGGCCACGACTTCGGCAACGAGCTGGTCAGCCGCTACTGGACCGAGGCGAACAACGATCTGATCGGCCGCGTCTGCAAGCTGTTCCCGGAACAGTTCTCCCCGGTCGGCCAGTTGCCGCAGTCCCCGGGCGTCAGTCCGAAGAACTGCCTGGAGGAGATCGACCGCTGCGTGCAGGAGTGGGGCTTCGTCGCGTTCAACATCAACCCCGATGTGTCCGGCGGCGCGTTACCCTTCACGCCATCGCTCGGCAGCGATTGGTGGTACCCGCTGTGGGAGAAGCTGGTCGCGCTCGATCTGCCAGGAATGATCCACGCCAGCTCCACGCTCAACCCTGGCCTGCACGTCAACGGTTCGCACTACGTCAACTGGGACACGGCGGCCGTGGTGGAGCTGTGCAATTCGCGCGTGTTCGACGATTTTCCGAAATTGAAGCTGGTCATCCCGCACGGCGGCGGCGCGATCCCGTTCCAGTGGCGCCGGCACTCCGCGCTGCATGAACTGGCGAAGAAGCGCCCGTTCGAGGAGATGGTGAAGCACCTGTATTTCGATGCGGCGATCTACGATCAGGATTCGCTCGAGCTCTTGATCCGCCGCATGGGCCCCGATCACGTGCTGTTCGCGTCCGAGATGTTCGGCACCGCCAAGGCGATCGACCCGACCACCGGCCGCTGCTACGACGACACGGTGCCGTTCGTGAAGGAGATCGCCTGGCTGTCGGACGAGGACCGCACCAAGATCTTCGAAGGCAATGCCAGGAAACTCTACAGCCGCGTGAAGCACTGGTGAGCACGATGCGCCTGTTTGCTGCCCTGGCCGCGCTGGCACTGCTGCTTGCCTCGCCGGCGCGCGCCGAATCGACGTTGCAGACCGTGCTGAAGCGCAACCAGTTCATCGCCGGCATCGTCGCCGACTCGCCACCCAGCGCCTATGTGGATGCCCAGGGCCATATCGTCGGCTACTGCGCAGACGTGGCGCGCTATCTGGCGAGGCGGCTCGGCGTGGGTCTGCAGTTCGTGCAGGTCACCGCCGCCTCGCGCGTGCCCCTGCTGCAGACCGGGCGGATCGATGCCGAGGTGTCGGTCACTACGCCGAACAAGGTGCGCAACGAGGTGGTGGACTTCACCTACAGCTACATCTTCGACAACGGCGTCCTGGTGGTGCGCGAGGGCGGCAGCACCAATCTGAAGGACTACATGAACCCCGACAAGGTGATCGGCGCGACCCAGGGCAATGGCTTCGTCGATCGCTGGAAGCTGCTGTCGCCCAATGCGAAGTTCAAGCTGTTCCAGGACGAATCCGACGTCGTCGTGGCGCTGAAGAACAAGGATGTCGACGGCTACGTCGTCGGCAATTTCGCGGCGCACCGGTTTGCCAAGTCGGGGGGCCTGGCGATCAGCGCGCCCTGGGCCACGTCGCCCGACGCGATCATGATGCGCGAAGACGATTCCAAATGGCGCAAGTGGCTGGACTGGGCGCTGCAGCGCATGTGGACGGAAGGCACGCTGCAGAAGCTCTACGTGAAGTGGTACGGCTTCGAGCCGGATTTCAGCCTTGGCGATGGCGGACAGCTCCAGCCGCGGGTGATGGAGATCGCCAAGGACAACGATCCATGGCACGAGCTGCCTGCCGGCTTCCTGGACAAGCTGCTGGGAGACCAGTCCTACACGCTGGACTGAGCACGTGGCACTGGACTGGTCGATCCTCTGGCAGTTCCGCCAGGCCCTGTGGTCTGGCCTGCTGACCACGCTGTGGATCTCCGCCGTCGGCATCATCGGCAGCACGCTGCTCGGTGTGACGATCGGCTGCCTGTCATCACTGCCATCCTTGCTGCTGCGCCGGCTCACCGGCAGCTACGTCGAACTGCTGCGCAACCTGCCGATGATCGTGAAGCTGTTCTTCCTGTATTTCGTGGCGGGACTACCCGCCATTCCCGCGGCGCTGCTGGCGCTCAGTCTGCATCAGAGTGCCTACATCGCCGATGTGACCAAAGCCGGCATCCGTTCCATTGCGCGCGGCCAGATCGACGCCGCATTGTCACTTGGGCACCGCTGGCCGCAAGTGTTCCGCTACATCCTGCTGCCGCAGGTGGCGCGCGTCGTCATGCCACCGATGACCACGCAATATGTCTCGGTGGTGAAGAACTCGGCCGTGGTCGCGCTGATCGCGGTGCAGGACCTGACCTTCGAGACGCAGCAGATCAATGTGGAGACATTTCGCGGCTTCGAGGCGGCAACCGCCGCAACCGTACTGTACATCCTCGTTGCCCTGACCGTGATTGGCGCGATGTCATGGCTGCAGCCGCGCGTGGTCGTGCGGCGATGACCGATACCCGCATACAGGCGGCGCTATGGTGGGGCGGCGTGGCGCTGGTCGCTCTCTTCGCCGGCGAACGCGTGCTGCATCTGGAATGGGCGGCGGTCGCACCGTCCTGGTTGTTTCTGCTCACCGGGCTCGGCCGCTCCTGGCTGCTGGCAGTGATCGCGATCGGCGTCGGCATCTGCGCGGCTTTTCCGCTGGCGTTGCTCCGCGTCTACGGCCCGACAGGTCTCCGCCACGCCGCCGTCGGCGTGATCGAGGCGGTGCGGGCCACGCCGGAACTGATGATCGTGTTCTGGGTGTATTTCACCTGGCCCTATCTCGTCGGCAATCAGGTCACGGCGTGGAATGCCGCACTTGGCTCGCTCTCCGTCATCGCCGCCGCCTATCTGGCGGAAGTGATCCGCGCTGGCCTCTATTCCATTTCGGTGGGCCAGATCGAGGCGGCGCAATCCTCTGGCCTCTCGCCCTATCAGACCTTCCGCTACATCGTCCTGCCGCAGGCCATGCGCAACATGCTGCCGGCGCTGATCGCGCAGCTTGTCGCGCTGTTCAAGACCACCTCGCTGGTCTATGCGATCGGCGTCATGGACTTCTTCCGTGCGGTCAACGTGACGAAGAACGCGGTATTCGCGCCCTATGCGCTGTACCTGGTCCTGGGCGCCGGCTATTTCTTCAGTTGCTTCGCCATCACCCGCCTGGTGCGCTGGTTCGATCCGCAATACCAGTTGCTCGAATGATCGAGTTCCGCCACGTCCACAAGCACTTCGGCGAGCTGCAGGTGCTGGACGACATCAGCCTGCGCATCGCAGCGGGCGAGGTCGTCGTGGTCTGCGGGCCAAGTGGCTCCGGCAAGAGCACATTGCTCCGTTGCATCAACCGGCTGGAGCAGATCGACAGCGGCGAGATCATCGTCGACGGAATCAGCGTAGCCGGCGCACGCGACATTGCGCGCCTGCGCGCCGAGATCGGCATGGTGTTCCAGCGCTTCAATCTCTATCCGCACCTGTCCGTGCTGGACAACCTGACGCTGGCGCCGACGAAGGTGCGCGGGCTGCCAAAAGCGAAGGCTGTCGCCACCGCGGTGGAACTGCTGGCCAGGGTCGGGATTCCGGAGAAAGCCGCTGCCTGGCCGGCACAGCTCTCCGGCGGTCAGCAGCAACGCGTGGCAATCGCCCGCGCCCTTGCGATGCAGCCGAAGATCATGCTGTTCGACGAACCGACCTCGGCGCTCGATCCGGAGATGATCCAGGAAGTGCTGGAAGTCATGATGATGCTGGCGAAGGAAGGCATGACCATGGTCGTGGTGACGCACGAGATGGGCTTCGCCAGGCGCGTCGCCGATCGGGTGATCTTCATGGACGCCGGCCGCATCGTCGAGCAGGGCCCGCCGGAAAGCTTCTTCACTCAGGCACAGGACCCGCGGACGCAGGCGTTTCTGAGCAAGATCCTGTCACACGTGTGATTCCCGCGCAGTCGCGTGGTCCAATTGTCATTGCGAGCCGACGGCGAAGCAATCTCGGGGCGTGATGCTCCACGAGATTGCTTCGTCGCTTCGCTCCTCGCAATGACAGTTTGGGTCCACCAATGCTGTCCGCTCCCAGGCATCATCGCGGGCATGACGAAGATGGGCCATCGGCTCCGCTCAATCCGCGGCCAGCGCCGTCGGCGGCACCATTGCCGACGTCACGCCGCGCATGTCCGCCACAGCGTCCAGCCCACGCAGCATCGTCCGCAGCCGCTCCGCCGCATCCATTGGCAGCGCCCGCGACGCGCAGTTGAGGAACTTCGCCTCCAGCAGATCGGTCGGCAAGGGATTCTCCGGTCCGCGACCGAGCGGCCTGGCCACCTTCGCCGATACCACGCGTCCGTCCGTTAGCGTCACGCGCACCTCGGCACCGAAATGCTCGGTGCTTGCCATCGACATCTCAGGATGCGGCGCCGCATGGATGCGCGGCAGCAGGGCGCGGATCGCCGGATCACGGAAACTGTCGCCCTCGAAATGCTCCAGCGCCACGCGACGATCGAGCAATGCACGCGCGAGGCAATACTGCACACTGAACTTGGCATCCAGTGCGCTCTGCGGGTCCGGCCGGTTGGTGTGCGCAAGTCGTCGCGGATGCGTCCACGAATCGACCCGTTCCACCATCGCCGGCGCCAGCCCGTGTTCGCGCACCAGCGCCAGCATCGCGTCCACCGCCGGATGCGTGCTGCCGCAGCACGGATACTGCTTGATCGCCACGCCAGGCTGCACGATGTCCCACGGGCGACCCCAGTCGCGCAGAATGGCATCAGCGTCGAAGTTGCCCGCGCCGTTGAACACGTGCAGGAACCCCTGCTTGTGCTCGAGTGCGCCCGCGTTGGCGGTGAAGCCGTCCGCCGCCAGCAACGCCGCCAGCAGGCCGTTGCGTGAACAATGCCCGACATGCAGCGGCTTGGTCATCGTGCCAAAATTCGCCTTGAGGCCGGAGGCAAAGGACGCCGCCAATCCCAGCGCCGTCGCAGTCACCTCGGGCGCCAATCCCAGCAGACGGCAACAGGCGGCCGCCGACCCGAACACGCCGATCGTCGCCGTCGGATGCCAGCCCTTCTCGTAGTGATAGAAGTTGATCCCGCGTGCGATACGGGTCTCGGTTTCCCACCCGGCAACATAGGCGGCGATGAACGCTCGGCCACCGACACCGCGCGTCTCGGCCAGCGCGAACAGCGCCGGCAGGATCGGCGCGGACGGGTGCCCGCCCAGCGTGTTGCTGCAGTCGTCGAAATCCAATGCATGTGCGGCGGTGCCGTTGATCAGCGCCGCATCCAGCGGTGCCACGCGGCGATCCGTGCCGAACACCAGGCACTGCCCCATCGGCGCACCGCCCGTGGTCACGCGCTCGACGATGCGCGCACACGGCTCGCTCGCGCCTGCCAGCGTGCAGCCGACCGTGTCGAGGATTGCCACCTTGGCCCAATGCGACGCCTCCTTCGGTAGCTCGTCGTACGTCACACTGGCGATCCGTTCGGCCAGGATTTCGGCGATGGTCATGGTTTCCTCCCACGCGTGCGCGGCAACTATAGACAGGTGCTGCCGGGTGTTAGAAGCTCCCGGACAATTCGGGAGGAACATCATGCTGATGCCGCGCCGTGCGCTGCTGTCCTTGCCTCTTGCCGCGGGCTTCGGCGGCGCCGCGCTGGCGCAGGACGCCGACTGGGCGAAGGTGGTGGATGCGGCCAACAAGCAGGGCCACCTCGTCATCCTGCACAACACGCCGCCACCGCTCGGCGATCTTTGGTTGGCGGAATTCCACAAGGCGTTTCCGAAGATCGACGTGGAGGCCACGCGCCTCGGCAGCTCCGAGCTGATGCAGCGCTTCAGCACCGAGTACGCGGCCGGCGTGTCGCAGAGCGATGTGGTGATCACCCTCTGGGATGACACGCTGACGAAATGGGCCGAGAACGGCTGGATCCGCACCTGGACGCCACCGGAAGCCGCGGCATTCCCGGCGCAGTACAAGCGCAACAACCAGATCTATACGCTGCAGCTCATCCGTTCCAGCCTGGTTTCCAACAAATCGCGCGTGCGCGAAGCCGACGCGCCCAAGGACTGGAACGACTTCTTCGATGTGAAGTGGAAGGACAAGATCGGCATGGATCCGCCCTGGCGATCCGTTGCCGTGCAGGAAATGCTGGCATACTGGGACCGGCTCGGCATCAAGGATGTGGCGAAGCGGCTGAAGGCCAACGGCGTGCGGTTCTTCAACGGCAGCGCCGGCGTGATCCAGGCAGTGATCCGCGGCGATGTCCAGGTGGCGGCGGTGATCGACCCGCCGGTGATCAGTGCTCTGGCGGACGGCGCGCCGGTCCGCGTGATCTATCCCGCCTCCGGCGTGCCGGCGATCGCCACCAGCACGTTCCTGCCGACGAAGGCACCACATCCCGAAGTCGGCATGGTGTTCCTGAACTGGGCGATGAGCGAGCCAGGCCAGCAATCGTTCCAGGACATTGCTGGATCACCGGTCGTGCGACCCGGCATCAAGCCACCCAAGCTGGTGCCCGGCGTGCAGGACATGAAGATCATCCTCAGTACGGAACTGCTGAACACCGGGAACCAGAAGACGATCATCGACGAATGGCGGTCGGTTTTCGGGCTGCAGTAATACCAAGTCACGTTGGCGGTGACTCATTCGTGGTCATCCCTTCTTCGTCATACCCGGGCTTGACCCGGGCATCTGCACCAGCACCGGTGCCGCGGCAGATGGCCGGGTCAAGCCCGGCCATGACGACAGGGGTGGGTCCGGTGGGTCATTGTTTTCGAGGATTGGTATAACGGCGATCAGCGACTGACTGCGCTTGCGAGTGTATCGACATTCGCATCTTCAAGGTGCAGCATCACCTGCTCCAGCCGCGCGACCTGCGCGGCGGAGAATGCCAACCGCGCCGAGGCACGATATTTGGCAATGATGTCCGCTTCGCTCATCGCGCGATCGCCCATCCCCAGGTTCACCCGGATGTACTCCCGGTGCGTCTCGCCGCCTGTGGTGGTGACGTTCACCCCGCCTGAGTTGTACTCTGGAAAAGCCGTGTCGGGATCGGCGACGCATTCCACCTTCGCCGCCAGTGCCAGAATGTCCGGGTCCTTCAGCGCCTCCGGCGTCAGTTCCGCCAGCCCGAAGCGGCCGCGCAGCAAACAGGCCGCGGTGATGAACTGCGCGCTGAACTTCGCGTCGTAGTCGTTCGCCGGGACGCACTTCCTCGCAGTGGGTTCGGCGATGATCGGCAGCGTCTCCTTCGGTATCGCCGCCACAACGCGTGCAATGTCCGCCTGCGCCAGCCCGAGCCGCTGATGCAACCGGATCGCCGCCTCGGCGCAGCCATGCGCGAAATGGCACGCGGGATACGGCTTCACCGCGGTCTGCAGCAGCGTCCATTCGCTGCCCAGACCGTCGGTCATCCGCGTGTAGTCCACCTCCGGCAGATGCGTCTGCACATGCGTCTCGAAGAAGCCGAAGCGACCCTCGTAGGCCCGCGATGGTCCGAAGAATCCATGTTGCGCCAAGCCGGCCGCGGTGATGCCCGCGACAGCACCCCAGGCCGGATGCAGGCGCTTCGTCCAGGCGCCCTCTTCCAGAAACACCTGCACCGCGGCGGAGGTGCTGGCGGTGATGCCCTGCGCGCGGACCAGCGTCGGCGCATCCAGCCCCATCAGCTTGCCGGCCACCACGGCCGAACTGAAATGCGCAACCAGCCCCGTGGCGTGAAAGCCGATGTGGTGAAAGACCCCTCGCGCCGCCGCGCCGATGCGGATCGCCGTCTCCATGCCCGCCACATAGGCGGTCAGCATGTCGCGCCCGCTTGCGCCGCGCACCTGCCCGACCCCCAGTGCCGCCGGCAGGCACGCGACGGTCGGATGCAGGATTCCGAGGAAATTGCTGTCGTCGAAGTCCAGTCCGTGCAGCAGCACGCCATTCACCAGCGCCGCATCGCGCAGCGGCAGGCGCGCTGCGCTGCCGATCACCGCGCAGGGTCCATCGCCACCCAGCGCCCGCGCTCCCGACAGGGTGGCCTTGGCAAAGTCGTAGCCTGTGGCCGCAAGCCCGCAACCCAAAGCATCCAAAATCAGCAGCTTCGCCAGGTCGCGCACAGGCAGCGGAATGTCGTCGTAACGCAATCCCGCGGCAAAATCGGAAATTGCGCGCGACGGGGAAACCTGTTGCCCTGCATGCGCGTCCATGTGAAGTCCCCCGCTCGCCACCCGATTGGTGCGATGCTAACCATAGGCGCGCGGCAGGAACGCCAGCAAGCGGAGGGGGAAACACATGCGCACAGGCGGCACCTTGCCGCTGACGCCGATCGGCGTGCCGCGCGTCGCGCGCAGGCGCTGGATTTCTTCGGATGCCGCCTTGCACGCGATCTTCGCCCTCACCTTCAGCGTGACCGCGTTCCTGATCCTCACGCCTCTCGCCTCGCTGCTGTATGGCAGCTTCCGCACCGGCGGCCCTGGGACACATGCCGAGTATACGCTGAGGAATTGGCTCGATCTGACCAGCAGCGGCGTCATCGGCACGTTGGTCACCACCTGCGTCATCGCCGTGCTGACCGCGGTCATCAGCACCGCCTGCGGCGGATTGATGGCCTGGCTGATCTACCGCACCGACTTCCGCTACAAGCGCCTGCTGGTCGCCTCGGTCGGGCTGAGCTTCTTCTTTCCCGGCTTCATCCTGGCCATGGCATGGGTGATCCTTGCTTCCCCCGGCGGCATCTTCAACGACATCCTTTCCGGCTTGCTCGGCATCGAGTTCCTGCGGTTCGACATATACTCGGCCACCGGTATCGTCTGGATTCAGGTGCTGCACATCACGCCATTCGCCTTCTTCACGCTGCGCGGCCCGTTGCTCTCGATGGATTCCAGCCTCGAGGAAGCCGCCTACGCATCGGGCGCCAACCCTTGGGCGGTGGTGCGCCGCATCACCCTGCCGCTGATGCTCTTCCCGCTGCTGTCCAGCCTGCTGCTGTGTTTCGTTCTCTCGGTAGAGCAATTCGCAATTCCCGCGCTGGTGGGTATTCCCGGCCACGTGAACGTGCTGGCCACGGAACTGTATCTGCTCACCAGCTTCTCGCCGCCCAATACCGGGCTCGCCGCTTCAGTTGGCCTGGCGATGAGTGCGGTCACCGGGCTCTCCATCTTCGCCCAGCGCCGCGTCGTGCATCGCCGCGGTGCGCCGACCGTCACCGGACGCGGCTATCGCATCCGTCAGCTCAGCCTGGGACGGGTCCGCCCTCTCGCCCATCTCGCCTGCTTCGGCTACGTGCTGCTGAGCTTCGTCATTCCCGCGATCGCCCTGGCCTACACCTCGGCCATCAAGTTCTTCGTCGCGAATCCCTTCGAGGCCGCCTACACATTCCGCAACTACCAGCAGATCATCGACAGCCCCGGCACGGTGCGCGCCTTCTGGAACACGCTCATCGTCTCCGGCGGTGGCGCTCTGCTCGGCCTGCTGCTTGGCACGCTGATCGCCTACTCCACGCACCGGCTGAAGCCGCGCGGCTACCGCGTGCTGGATGTGCTCTCATCGCTGCCGTTCGGCATTCCCGGCATCGTCATCGGACTCGGATTCCTGTGGTCCTATGTCTATCTGCCGATCTACGGCACGCTGTGGGTGCTGGTGTTCTGTTATGTCGCGCGCTTCCTGCCCTACGCCACCGAGACCGTCGGCGCGCAGTTGGTGCAGCTCGACCGCGCGCTCGAGGAAGCGGCCTGGGCCTCCGGCGCGCATCGCATCGCGAGCTTCCGGCGCATCGTTCTGCCGCTGCTGCGCCCGGCACTGCAAAGCGCCTACTTCCTGCTGTTCATCGCCTATTTCCGCGAGATCGCCGCGGCGGCGCTGATCTACACCGCCAGCACGCAGGTGCTGTCCATCTCGATCTGGGCATTCTTCGAGAACGCCAACTGGGGCGTTGCAAGTGCTCTCTCGGTCATCGCCACGCTGATCACCGTGACCTTGATGGCCGCGGTGATGCGCGCACCACTTCGACTCTAGGCAACCGCATGGGAATCACGGTTAAGAATCTCGTGAAGCGCTTCGATGGCCGCACCATTATCGACCACGTCAGCTTCGAGATTGCCGACGGCGAGTTGGTCAGCCTGCTCGGCCCATCGGGCTGCGGTAAGACCACCACGTTGCGCTGCATCGCTGGCCTGGAAACACCAGAGGAGGGCCGCATCGAGATTGACCGCGAGGTGGTGTTCGATCACCGCGCCGGCATCATGGTGGAACCCTGGCACCGCAGCATCGGCATGGTGTTCCAGTCCTACGCGATCTGGCCGCATCTGACGGTGTTCGAGAACGTCGCCTTCCCGCTGCGCATCCGCCGCCTGCCGCGCGCGGACGTAACAAGCCGCGTCACGCGTGCGCTCGACATGGTGGGGCTTGCCGCACTCGCGGAGCGATCGGCACAGCTTCTGTCCGGCGGGCAGCAGCAGCGCGTGGCGGTGGCGCGCGCCATCGTTCATTCGCCCTCGGTACTGCTGTTCGACGAACCGCTGTCCAACCTGGATGCCAAACTGCGCGATCAGACCCGCGCCGAGATCCGCCGACTGCAACGTGAACTGAACGTCGCCACCGTCTATGTCACGCATGATCAGGCCGAGGCGCTGTCACTCTCCGACCGCATCCTGGTGATGCGCGATGGCGTCATTCGCCAGGCGGGCACGCCGCAGCAGATCTACGCCCAGCCGCAGGACATGTTTGTCGCCGATGCGGTCGGTGCGGCGAATTTCTTCGACATCGAGATTCGCTCGATCGACGATGACAGCCTGCAAGGCATCGCACCGGACGGCACCACGATCCGCGCATTCGGCCGGATCACCACGCCGGGTCCGGCCCGCGTGATGGTACGGCCCGACCGGCTGCGGATCGCAACCGATCTCGGTGACGTCGGTGCACCAGCGTTGAACCACCTGCACGGCACGATCCGGCAGCGCCTGTTCCTCGGCGGGCATTTCGAATATGCGGTGGCCGTTGGCCCGACCGTGTTGCGGGTGTTTTCGCCGGACGAAATCGCCGAGCAGACGCCGGTGGTGGTGTCCTTCGAGCCGCGGGACTGTATTCTGCTCGGCCCGGATGACGCGCCACGACAAGGAGATGTGACAGCATGGGCCTGACCGCCGAATTGTGCCAGCGGATCGCCGCCTCGCGCTTCGAGGACCTGCCGCAGGAAGCGGTGGCTGCGGCACGCCGGCTGGTGCTGGACGGGCTGGCGGTCGCACTCGCTGGCACGGTGGAGGAGGAAGCAATCCCCATCATGGCCGCGCACTACCGCAAACTCGGCGGCGAGCCACTGTGCACCGCCATCGGCTGCGGCTTCCGCATCGATCCGGTCCGCGCCGCGGCGCTCAACGGCGCGGCGATGCACGTGCTCGACTTCGAGCCGATGTGGAGTCCGGCGACGCATGCACTTTCCACCACTCTGCCCGTTGCTCTTGCGTTGGCGGAAGCGCGCGGCGCGTCGGGACGCGAGGTGCTGACCGCGCTGGTCAAGGGCATCGAGATTCAGGGCTGGCTGCGTCAGGCTTCCGGCCAGTTCACGCCCGATGTGCTCCAGTTCCATCCGCCCGGGCTGGTGGGCCCGATGGGCGCGGTGGCAGCTGCCGGGCATCTGCTCGGGCTCGACGCAGAGCGGCTGGCCAACGCATTCGGCATCGCCGCGTCGCGCGCCGGCAGCGTGTTCGGCAATGTCGGCACGATGACCAAGTCGACGCATTGCGGCCAGGCAGCCTCGCTCGGGCTGGAGGCAGCGCTGCTGGCAGAGTCCGGCTTCACCGGCGATGCGGCAACCTTCGAATCGCCGCAAGGCTACGCGGCAACGTTCTATCGCGGCACGTTCGTGCCGGAGGAGTTGCTGAAGTTCGGGCAGAAGCCGTGGCGCGTGGTCCAGCCGGGCTATGCGATCAAGATGTTCCCCAGCCAGTTCGGCACGCATTTCGTCATCACCGCCGGGCTTGCTCTGCGCCCGCGGATCGCCGATCCGGCGGCAATCCGTTCTGTCACTCTGACCGCGCCGCTGATGCCCTATGTCGATCGGCCAAATCCGGAGACCGGGCTGTCAGGGAAGTTCAGCCTGCAATATACGCTGGCGAGTGCATTGCTTGACGGCAAGGTGGGCATCGGCACGTTCACCGATGCGCGACTCCGCGCACCGGATATGCAGGCGCTCTTGCCGAAGATCGCATTGCGCATGGACAAATCGATCCCGGCGCGGTTCGAGACGATGCACGTGCTGCTGACGGTCGAACTGGCGGATGGGCGGGTGCTGGAGGCTCGCTGCGACGGCCCGCGCGGCATGTGGGGCCAGCCGCCGATCGCCGACCTGGACCATTTGGCCAAGGTCCGCGACTGTCTGTCGACGCGGCTGGATAAGAGTGCGGCCGAGCGCTGCATTTCGCTGGCCTCGCGAATCGACACGCTGCCGCCGCCGCAGGTAAGTGAATTGATGGCACTGGTCGGAACCGGCGCCTGATCGAAGGGGAATGACGCGATGCCCGATTATGACGTGATTGTTGTCGGCGCCGGCAATGCGGCGTTCGCCGCCGCGGTTTCCGCGCGGGAGAACGGCGCGCAACGCGTGGTGGCGCTGGAAAAGGCGCCGCCTGCCATGCGTGGCGGCAACACCTATTGGAGCGGCGCCATCCTGCGCTTCGCGTTCGACGATCCGCGGGAGATCGCGCCGCTGCTGCCGGGCATCGAGGAGCGGTTCGAGGACTTCTATTCCGGTATCAATCCATATCCGCGGTCGCAGTTCCTCGCCGATCTGATGCGCGTCACATCGGGCCGCAGCGATCCGGAGCTGGCCGACATCCTGGTGTCGAATTCCAGGGACACGGTGTTCTGGATGCACGAGAAGGGCGTGCCGATGGAGCCAGCGCTCGGTGTTGCCGGCGTGAAGCGTGGCAATGTGTGGTACTGGCCACCCGGCATGGTGGTGCGCGCCGCGCATGAAGGCGTCGGTTTGTCCAATTCCTGGTTCAGCATAGCCGAACGCGAGGGCGTGGAGATCCGCTATTCCAGCGCAGTGACCGAGTTGCTGGTGGACAAGCGCGGCCGCATCTGCGGCGTGAAGCTGCGCGACGACGAGGGGATCCAGGAGCTCACCGCGAAGGCCGTCGTGCTGGGCTGCGGCGGCTTCGAGGCAAATGTGCAGATGCGCACACAGCATATCGGGCCACTGGTCGGCCAGGCGAAGGTGCGCGGCACGCCGCACAACCAAGGCGATGGGCTGCGCATGGCTTTCGCGGTGGGCGCGATGCCGTGGGGGCAGTACAGCGGCTGCCACTCCACGCCGATCAGCGCCGACTGGGGCGAGTTCGCGCCGCGCGAATTGACCGACAAGAGCAACCGGCTGAGCTACGTGTATGGCGTGATGCTCAACCGGCAGGGATTCCGTTTTGTCGACGAGGGCGAGGACGTCAACCTATACACCTATGCGAAGTTCGGCCGCGCGATCCTGGCACAGCCGGGTGCAATGGCCTGGCAGATCTTCGACCAGCAGGTCGTGCATCTGCTGGAGCCGCGCTATTCCACCAGCAAGCCGATCACAGCGGATACGCTGGAGGAGCTGATCGGGCTGATCGATATCGACAATCGCGAGCAGGCGATCACGACACTGCACCAGTTCAACGCGGCGGCGCGCGATGCAGGCGACGGTTTCGATCCGACACGCAAGGACGGTATTTCCACGCGCGGCCTGACTCCGGAAAAGACCAATTGGGGCATCAAGCTCGATGCGCCGCCGTTTTACGCCTACAGCGCCACGGGCGGCATCACGTTCACCTTCGGCGGCGTGAAGGTGAACGACAGGACGCAGGTCATCGGAACCGACTGGCGCCCGCTGAAGGGACTGTATGCCTGCGGTGAGATGATCGGCGGGTTGTTCTACGACAACTATCCGGCCGGTACAGGACTGGTTTCGGGTGCAACCTTCGGCCGGATTGCCGGTCGCAACGCTGCAGCGGAAAGGGGATGACTTTTCCCGTCATGGCCGGGCGCAGTCCCGGCCATCTGTCGCGGCACCGTGCTGGTACAGATGGCCGGGACTGCGCCCGGCCATGACGCGTTAGAAACGGAACTACAATGACCACAACCGCACAACTCTGCGACAGGATCGTCGCCACCACCTATGACACGCTGACACCGGAAGCGATCGCCGCCGCACGCCGGCTGGTCCTGGACGGCATCGCCATCGCGCTGGCGGGAACCGAGGAGGAAGCGATCGGCATCCTCGCCGAACACTACCGCGGCATGGCAGCCCGCCCGGACGCGGTGGCGCTGGGCCTCGGCTTCCGCACGGCACCCACGCTCGCCGCCGCACTGAACGGCGCGGCGATGCACGTGCTCGACTTCGAGCCGATGTGGACTCCGTCCAACCACGCGTTGTCCACAACGCTGCCGGCGATTCTGGCGCTCGCCGAAACCCGGCCGACCATCGGACGCGATATTATTACGGCACTGGTGAAAGGCGTCGAAATCCAGGGCTGGATCCGTCACGCCGGCCATCTCTACGACACCGGCAGCGTGCACTTCCATCCGCCGGGCCTGGTCGGCCCGATGGGTTCAGCGGTCGCCGCCGGACACGTGCTCGGCCTCGATCCGACGCAGATGGCCAACGCACTCGGCATGGCGTCGTCGCGCTGCGGCGCCATGGCGGCGAATATCGGCACCATGACCAAGTGCACGCATTGCGGCCAGGCGGCGATGCTCGGCCTGGAAGCGGCAATGCTGGCGTCGCGCGGCTTCACCGCCAACCCCGAGCCGTTCGAGGCATTCAACGGCTACGCGAAGATGATGTTCGGCGACTCGTTCCAGCCACAGGACCTGCTGAACTTCGGCCCACCCTTCCGGATCGTGCAGCCCGGCTACGCGATGAAGATGTTCCCCAGCCAGTTCGGCACGCATTTCGCCATTACCGCGGGGCTTACGCTGCATCCGCAGATCCCCGATCCGTCCGCGATCCGCGCGGTGACACTGACCACGCCGGTGATGCAGTACGTGAACCGCCCGCGGCCGGACACCGGGCTCTCCGGCAAGTTCAGCCTGCAATACACGTTCGCCAGCGCGTTGCTGCACGGCCGCGTGGGGATCGACACCTTCACCGATGAACGCGTGCAGGACCCGGCCATCGTCGATCTGCTGTCGAAGATCACCATGAACATGTCGCCCGACATCCCGGCCCGCTTCGACAAGATGCACGTCGAGGCCGACGTCCAGCTCGCCGACGGACGCACGCTGCACACACGCTGCAACGGACCACGCGGCATCTGGGGTTCGCCGCCGATCAGCGATGAGGACCATCTGGTGAAGGTGCGCGATTGCCTGGCCACGCGCCTGCCGGAGGCGCGGGCGGAAGAGCTGATCGCGCTGGCACGCCGCACCGAACACCTCGACGCCGCCGGGGTGACGCGGTTGCTCACCATCGCCGGCTGCTTCGCATAGCAAGTGGAGACTCGCAACATGGCGCTCGCACACGAGATCGCTGACCGCATCCACCGACTGCGCTACGAGGACATCACGCCCACGGCCCTGGAGTGGACCCGCGCCGCGTTCATCGACACGGTCGGCGTCACGCTCGCCGGCATGGTGGAGGACGGGCCGCGCATCCTGATGAAGGTGCCGGGCATTGCCACATCGCCCGGGCCCAGCCTGATCTTCGCAACCGACCGGCGGACCAGTGCGCTCGATGCCGCGCTGGTCAACGGCGTGGCCTCGCACGCGCTGGATTACGACGATGTATCCGGCACGTTGGGCGGCCATCCGTCGGTGATGCTGATCCCGGCGATGCTGGCGCTCGGTGAGCAGCTCGGCTGCACCGGACGCGATCTTGCGCTGGCCTATGTCGTCGGCTTCGAGACCGAATGCCGCATCGCCCGCGGCGTGCATTTCCATCATTACGACAAGGGCTGGCACCCCACCGCGACGCTCGGCATCTTCGGCACTGTCGCCGCCGCCGCGCGGCTGCTGCGCCTCACGCCCGACCAGACGGCGATGGCGCTGGGCCTGGCCGCCTCGCTGGCATCCGGGTTGAAGGCGAACTTCGGCACCATGACCAAGCCGCTGCATGTCGGTCACACCGCTCGCAACGGGCTGTTTGCCGCGCTGATGGTGCAGCAGGGGTTCACCGCCAATCCCGCCGCGCTGGAAGCCAGGCAAGGCTTCCTGGACGTGTTCAACGGCCCAGGGACTTACGACATCGGCCGCATCCTGGCGGACTGGTATTCTCCGCTTGAGGTCGAAGGCGGCGGCGAGCCGGGACTCAAGCCCTATCCGTGCTGCGGCAGCACGCATGCCTCGATCAACCGCATGATCCACCTCGCCCGCACCCACGACCTGACGCCGGAGCGCGTGGCGAAGATCGAGATCATGCCGCATGCCCGCCGCCTGCCGCACACCAACAACCCCGACCCGCGCACGCCGCTCGCGGCGAAATTCAGTATCCAGTACGCGGTGGCACGCGCGCTGGCCGATCGCGCGGTGCGCCTCGAGCATTTCGAGGGCGCGGCGCATTTCGACCCGGTGGTCCGCGACCTGATGGCGCGCACCGAGGCGCGACAGCATCCCGACATGCCGGACGCGTCGCCGCTGCAATGGGGCGCCGAAGTGGTCGTAACGACGCGTGATGGACAGCGCCTCGCCTCGCGGCTGGATGACTTCGAGCGCCGCGGCCCCGGTGGCCAGCCGCTGAGCAGCGAGGAGCTGTGGGAAAAGTTCGAGGACTGCGCGAAGCGTGCCCTGCCGCGCGGCAACATCGCGCCGCTGTTCCACCTGCTGGGCAATATCGAGACGCTGGGCAGCATCGCCGAGCTGACCATGCTGCTGGAGCGGCGCGAGAACGAAAAGCCAGCCGCCGCCGTGCGGCCGGCGGAGATGCTGGAGACAGCCACGGCCACCCGATGAGGTCCCTGACGCAGCGAGAGGAAGGATCACCCCGATGAGTGCTGACAAACGTCTGGCGGATCTCGGCCTGACCCTGCCGTCCCCGCCGAAGCCGATCGGCAACTACGTGCCGTTCCGGCTCGCCGGCAATCTGCTGTTCCTGTCCGGCGTTGGGCCGCGCCGCGCGGATGGGACGATGATCACCGGCAAGGTCGGTGCCGACCTAACGGTGCAGCAGGGCTACGAGGCGGCGAAGCTGTGCGGGCTCAACCTGCTGGTCAACATGATCGCAGCGGTCGGCACGCTGGAGCGTGTCGATACGGTGCTGAAGGTGCTCGGCATGGTGAACGCCGTCCCGACCTTCACCGACCACCCGAAGGTGATCGACGGCTGCAGCGACCTGTTCGTCCAGGTGCTGGGGGAAGGCGGCCGACCGGCCCGTTCGGCGGTGGGCATGGGCAGCCTGCCGCGCAACATATCGGTGGAAGTGGAAGCGATCGTTCTGGTGAAGGCCACTTAACCCGACCTTAACCGGCGCGGCGGCAGAATCGGTCGATTCCAGGCACCAGAACGTCTGCGGTTCATTCTGCCATGTCGAACGATTTTGCCGTCCAACCTCTCACAGCGGTGCGCACAAGCACCGAGACCGTCGGCGAGGCGAAGACGGCGGCCAGCCAGCCGCCGCCCGAGCCGGAGCATGCAGCCAGTCCTTCGCCGGTCCCCAATCCAAGCCTGCGGCTCGATCCGGCCCTCGGTCTGGTGGTGATGGAGTTCCGCAGCGAGACCGGCGCAGTCACCTCGTCGATCCCGAGCCAGCGCCAGCTTCAGGCGTATCAGAAATGGGACGCGACCCATTTCGGTCCGACGCCGGCCGGCATGCGCGAGACGCGCGCACGGCATCCGGACGTGCCTGCACACGGAGCGAAGAACACCTCTGCCAAGTAGCGGTCTCCAGTCACGCTGCCGCTCGCCGTGTTTCACCGGCCGCGGCGGCCACCTCGAGCAGCGCCAGGGTAAAGTCCTCTTCCGGCAGCAGCGCCTGCGCGCCAAGCAGTACCTCGGTGAGCGTACGCGCCAACCAGCCGGCCTCGACCGGATCGGCAGAAACGATGGCATCCAGCAGCCCGGGCAGCCAAGCACGCAAGGACGCCGCCTCGTGCTGTATCCACGGCAGCCAGCGGGCGCGGAAAATCTCCGGCACGGCACGCATAAGCTCGAGGCGCTGCGGCAAGGGCAGCCGCACCGTGGCGAACGTCTCCATATGCGCGTAGGCCGTGGTGATCAGCGGTGTGCGCCAGCGGTGCTCTGCCAGCACATCGTCCAGCGGCACACCACGATTGCCCTGTTCGGTGGCGCCGCGTCCAAGCAGCAGCACCGGCTTGCCGCCGCCGCGCCGCCAGTACAGCGGCTCCGGGACATGGCGGATCTCGCCGTACAACGCCAACTCGGCCAGTACGGCATGGTCGAAGCCGGGGCGGTAGCGGATGGTCGAGAGCTGGTCGACGGCGCTGCGCCGGTAGATGCCCCAGAAGCCGGGCGCGCTGGTGTAGCGCTGCATCACGTGACGTGCCCGCGCGACTGGGTCGGGGCCGATCGCCACCAGTCTGTGCTCGGGCGGATAGCAGTAGCTGACCTGGTCGGTGCCGGTGAACACCAGACCGGCCGCGTGGCACATGGCACAGTCCGGAAATGCCAGCAGCACGCCCATCAGCCGCTCGATAAAGTCCGGCGCGATCAGGTCGTCGCTGGTCTTCGGCATGACATAGTCCGCATCACCGGACCAGAAGGCGCGCTGGATGTTGGCGATGGGGCCGGCGTTGCACCGATTTCGCTTGATCCGAATGCCGGGGCACCGCTCGGCATAGTCCTGCATCACCTGCATGGTGCCGTCGGTCGAAGCATTGTCGAACAGCGTCAGCGACACGGCGGGCCAGCTCTGCGCGAGCACGCTCTCGATGGCCGCCCCCACTGTATCGACGCTGTTGTAGACCATCATATTCACGTTGACGCTCGGTGGCGCGGCCATCGTGCACTGCTCCTGACGCGCTGACGATCAGCTTCGGGCGCACCAATCCCGCCAGGCGAGGCGCAGCGCGTTGCCCAGGTTGCGTCCGAAGCGCGGCGCATTGCACAGTGGGCTCGCCTTGACCTGCACGCGCAACCGGGCCCGCAGCTCTGCCAGCGCAGCGATGTCGGACGCCTTCGCCACGGCAAGGTCCGCATAGGCCGCAACATCCGGTGCGACCCAGTCGGCCAGGCCGGCATTGCTCAGATGGCTCATGGAATGGCGCGACGCGAAGATCTCGCCCGGCACGGTCACCGTCGGCACGCCCATCCACAGCGCCTCGCAGGTGGTCAGGCCGCCGGAATAGGGGAACGGGTCGAGCACGATGTCGATGTCGTTGTACTCGCCGAGGAAGGCCCGGTGACCCGAGGGGCCGCGCAGATCGAGCCGTGACGGCGGGATGCCATGCGCGGCGAACGCGGCGAGCACGCGTTCGGCGGTCGGAGCATCGGAAAGCTGGTGGGTCTTCAGCACCAGTCGCGCGTTCGGCAGGCGGTGCAGGATAGTGCACCAGGTGGCCATGACGCGCGGCGTGATCTTGGCCAGGTTGTTGAAACAGCCGAATGTAATGTGGCCGTTGGCGAGCGCCGGCAGTGGCACGACATCCGGCGCATAGGGCGGCGCGGTGTAGCACACATAGCCATTCGCCAGACGCAACGGTCGTTCGGAATAGACGTGCTCCAGCTCGGGCGGCGTCTCCCAACGGTCCGTGATGATCCAGTCCATTTCCGCGAGGCCGGAGCTGTGGTTCTGCATGCCGACCCACTTCGCCTGCACCGGCGCCAGGCGATACGCGCAGGCGGGCATGCGCGCCGCGTCGCCATAGCCGCCAAGATCGATCAGGATGTCGATGCCGAGCGTGCGCGCCTTCATGGCAAGCGCCTTGTCGTTCAACGCATCGACGTCGAGCCACTCGCGCGCGAGGCTGCGGAAGCGGCGGGCGATCCAGTCATGCGCGCCGTTCTGCGCCAGGCAGATGACTGCGAATACGGCGGGGTCCAGCGTCTCGAAACCGGCGACCGTCAGCCAGCCCACCGGATGCGTCTTGAACGAACCTGACAGCAAACCGACCACGAGCGGGCGATCGGGATCGTGCGTGTTGGCGAACGGGGGCAGGCTCTCGCGCGGCAACCGGTCGGAGCAATCCTTGAGTGCCGCGAGCAGTTCGACGCCGGTGATGCCGTCGCGATAAGGCAGCGTGTTGCACAGAGCACGGCGCGGCAGCGTCGCGTCGGGAGCAAGCGCGATGGCGCGGCGGGCCAGTTCCACCCCCTCGTCCTGCAGCCCGAGGCAGGTGGTGGCGTTGGCCAGATTGCACAGCTCGTTCACCTGCTCGCCATTGCGCTCGATCGATGCGAGCAGTTCGGCGCGCGCTTCGGCATGGCGCTGCATGCGGAACAGCACCACGGCGCGCGCGTTGCAAAGCTGTTGATTGTCGGGGTCGAGTTCGCCGGCATGGCGCAACGCGGCCTCGGCCTCGTGCAATCGGTTGGAGCGGGCGAGCGCGTCGCCGAAAAGTGCTGTCAGCAGCTTCGCGTCGGGCGCGAGTGCCGCCGCCGCCTCCAGCGCATCGATCGCTTCGGGCCGCCGCCCAAGCCGTTCCAGCAGAACGCCGCGCGCGGCCGGCGGCACCGGGTTCAGCGGATCGTCGTCACCCGCGACTTCGAGCCAGGCCAGCAGTGTCTCCTCCGAGCCGGTAGCGCATGCGGCGTTGACCCGATGCAGCGCGTACTCCAGTGTCTGAGGCGACAGGCGCTGCGCCTCGGCAAACGCCGATTCCGCGAGGGGCTTGTCACCGGTCAGCATCAGCGCGAGGCCCAAGGCGTCCCAGGCCTCGGCGCGGCCGGGCGCAATGCCGCAGCAGCGCAACAGCAGGTCGCGTGCTGTCTCACCGTCGCCGCGCATGATCAACAGGCCGGCCAGCCCGAGCAGCGCCGCCTGGCGGCGCGGGTTGATCTCCAGTACGCGGCCATAGGCCAGTTCGGCGTCATGCGACCTGCCCGCGGCGCGCAGCGCTTCCGCAAGCCGCAACGGCGGCTCGTCCCACTCGGGCAGTCGCCGTTCCTGCGCCTCCATCAATCGCAGGGCGCTGGCCGGGTCGCCGGTCTTCGCTTCGGCCAGTGCCAGGTTCAACAGTGTGGGGGGTGCGGTGTCACCGAGCGCGACCGCCATCCGCAGCGCAGTCAGCGCCTCAGCCGGATGGTGATTGGCGAGCTGCACCATGCCCCGCGCCACGAGCCGCGCGGGATCGATCTCATCAGGCGGCATCGCATCGCCCAGCAACGCAAGCGCGCCGGCGGGATCGCCGCCACGCAGCAGCTCGAGCGCCGCCTCAGCCGTCATGCCGCACGCGCTCCAGCACGGCGAAGATCCCGGCGACCGGCGCATTTGCCTCATAGCGCACCGTCTGGCGTTCCAGCGTCCGGATGGCGAAACCTGCCTCCCGTGCCGCGTTGGCGACGTAGGACATGCTGTGTGCGTAGCGGCCCATCCGGTCCAGCACCCAGTCTCCGTTGCCATGCACCGTGCCATCGAGGTCGGGGAGCAACTCCTCAACCGAGAAGACAAACCAACCGCCCGGCTCGAGCCGGGAATGAACAGCAGCCAACACCTCCGGCAGAGCGCCGAAGTAGATGAGCACGTCAGCCGCCAGGATGAGCTGCCAACGTGTCGTATCCTCAGCCAGCAGTTGCATCAGGTCTGTCTCGCGCAGCTCGGCATAGATCTGCTTTGCCGCCGCGTAGGCCAGCATGCGCGAGGACACGTCGACGCCGACCAGCGGGCCGACCGGCAGATCGGACAGCACAACGGCCACGAGCCCGGTGCCACAGCCGAGATCGAGCACCGCGCCGAGGCGCTCGCCGGCAACGATCGCAGGATGCTGCGTGACCACCGCACGGATCAGGCTGGGGACACGATAGCCGAGCGAAACGAGCTGGAGTTCGAAGCGATCGGCATAGCCATCGAACACGGTGCGGAGATACTCGACGGGTGCGCGCGTCGCACTCGGCAGGTTGCCCGAGGCGGCGACGAGATGGCGCACATAGGGGTCGTTGGGACCGAGCTTCAGCGCCTCGGCATAGGCGTCCGCGGCTTCGGCATGGCGCCCCAGGCTGGACAGCGCATGGCCCATGAGGCCGAACGAGCATGCATCCGCGACGCCGACGACGCGAGCCTCCTCGGCAAGCCGGTACGCGGAGGTGAAATCGCGCCGGCGAACCGACAGCAGGATGGCGGCGTTGCGCAGTTCCGTACGCGTGGGCGTAGCTGCGATGCCGGCACCCAGCGTGGCCAGTGCCGCGGCGGCGTCGCCGTTCGCTTCCTGCGCCGCAGCCAGCCCCTCGCGATAGGCGGGATTGATCGGGTCGTTTGCAACCGCCTCGCTAAGGCAGGCGACTGCATCCGCCGGACGCCTGAGTTCCAGCATCAGCACGCCGAGCAGCGCCTTGGCCGCGGGATCGCCGCTGTCGAGAATCACTGCTTCCGCCGCGTCTGTGGCCGCACCTTCCTTGTCTCCCATCAGCATGCGGAGATCGGCTCGGCACTTGCGTAGGCTGGCGTGATCCGGGTGCCGCGCGACCGCCTCATTCAGTTCCTGGAGGGCCAGATCAGCACGCCCTTCATGCAGGGCAAGGCGGGCGGCGAGTTCCGCGAGGTGTGGCGAAGGCGGCGCACGGCGGCGAACCGCAGCCAGCAGAGGCCGGGCCGCCGCGGGGCGCCCCGCATCGATCAATGCCGCGATTCGCGCAGTCAATGCGTTCGTATCGGCGGTGGCTTGCAACTTCTCCATGCGAGGCTCCTTTTGAGCCAGTGGATGTTCAGGGATACGCGTTCAGCTTCTTGGGTCCCGGGGAATCAGTGCCCGATGCACATCGGGCCGCCTGCCGGAGCGGTGTACGGACGATGCGATGTCCAGGTTCGCCGGAGCGGGCCTCAAACGACCAATCCCCTGCTCTGCACCGCGCGCGAGGTCATGCCCGGCGTCATGCTCATGCTTGCGCCATTCGTGCTTACGGCGAGCAGGTAGCGCTGGACAAAGCTCTCGACGAATTTCGGATCCTTGAACTTGGTGATGTCGAGCCGCGTACTGATCGTCTTCTCCTGCGCCTGCAGTGGCTGAAAGGCGATCTCGACAGGGATTCCGAGGGAGGTGGTGACCACGGCGCGCATCACCGGGTCGCCCAGAATCTGGTCGACCGAGGTGATGGTCGATGCCTCCTTGCGGAAAGCCAGAGCATTCGCCAGGCCCGGAGTCGTGGCATCCAACGACTTGCGCCAGATGACCTCTGCGTAGGCATTGGTGATCGTGCGGATCACGTCCGGCTTCTGCAGCACGCTGAGACCCTTTGTGGCGAAGGCGAAGGTCGTCACCACCTGCTTCCAGCGTGTGTCGGTCAACGTGTTGGCCAGCGACTTCGGGTCGCTCAGGTTCGACTGAAGCGCCTTCCGTGCCAAAGCGGTGTAGGGGACCTGGTCGGCGAGCCCGTTGGCAGTCAGCAGCACCTGCATCACCGCCGGGTTCGCCAGCAACTGCTGCACGGTCTTCGCACTGTTCACTCCCGCCGTGAACGCATTCACCGCACGCTTCACGGCAGGCTCCGCCGCGGTCATCCTGATGTCCTGGGTCTCATTCCGCTCTGCCGTGGCAAGAGCCGCGGCGGGAGTCTGGCCGAACGGGTTTGCCGTCTGGCCGGCAAAGCCGTAGAGCGCCGCCAGCAAGCTGCCGGAGCCGCTCCCGGCGCTGGCATTGGTGCCGTACAGGCTTGTCAGGTAGCTCAGCGTCGTGCCCATGGTTGCCCTCCTGCCGCGCCGATAGCGCGAAGCGGCGTCACACTTGCGCGGACAGGCCAGCCGCAATGTTCTCGTTGATGGCAATCAGAAAGTCGAAGTCCGGCAGCTCGCGTTCCATCTCGCGCTGCACGGCGAGCCCAACCGAGACGATCGAGGCACGCAGGTCCTGCGGCAGGGAATTCAGCGGATCGCGCATCAGATCGGCGACCGTCATCCAAAGGCGACGATTGTCGGCGATCGCCTGCACCCGCGGGATCGGCCCGGAATCACGCGCCGCCTTCAGCGCACCGATGGCACGGCGGAAAACATCCGCCTCCTGCTCGCGTTGGTTCCGATGTGTGGCCGCGGTTTCATAGGCGCGAGCCGCCTGGGTCATTGTGTGCATGGCTGTCGTTGATCCCTCGGGTATGTGACATGGAACGCGGAGGCGTCACGCCGGCGACCTCCGGCGAGCGGCCCAGCACCACGTCTTCATGGCGAATGATTCGCCGCGCGAGCTTCAGGGCCTGGTAGCAATCGTCTGCTTCCGCGGCACTCAGCGCGCGGTCGAGAATCTCGCACGCGAGCGCCGATGTGGTCGCCTCCTTGAAAGCGGCGATCAGTTCGCGCGCCGCTTTCAACCCGCGGGGACGTTCGTCCTCGGCGCCGATATAGGCCGACTGCAAAGCGAAGTAGATGCGGCGCGCCGGGCTGTCCGCCTGATCGGGCGGCATGATCTGCTTACCGAACAGGAACCGTGCCTTGGCGGTCAGCTCGATGCGTGACTTGGTGCGGAAGCGGATTGGTGCGCCGTTGACGATCATCATTTCGCCCTGGCGCAGCTCCAAGACAAGATTAGACATGCGCCTCTTCCTGGTTCGCCTCGCCCCCATGGGGGACGATACGCGGCGATTGACAGCGTCACCGGCATCCTGCCGGATTGTTATCGGGAACCATCTCCGGGTGGGCCTCCTGCCCAGCCCGGAGCCATGGTTGGTCCACGCGGCTACTTGAACAGGCTCAGCAGCGTCTGTGGCGCCTGGTTCGCCAGCGACAGGGCCTGCGTGCCCAACTGCTGGCGAATCTGCAGCGCCTGCAAATTTGCCGACTCCTTGGCCAGATCGGCGTCCACCAAGGAGCCAAGGCCGGTGTTCAGTGCATCGACCTTGTCGGTGTTGTAGCGGATCTGGTTGCTCACGTAGTTCACTTCGGAGCCGAGCGTGTTCAGCGCCCCTCCGACCGCGGCCATCTGTTTCATGAATGCGCCGCCTGCGGTGATCCACGCCTGGACGGCGGCGGCACTGAAGGCGACCGCGCTGGCAACGCCGATAGTGCCGACCGGCGCAGCCGTGCCCACCCCCGCGATGCTGCCGAAGTTGATTGCATTTATCAGCGCCGAACCGCTGAAGGTGGCGACGCCGTACGAGGAGCCTGTTTCGTTGCGCACCGTGGCCACGCGCTTCCAGGCGCCGCTCGAGCCAGAGACGTTGCCAATCAGCGTCTTGCCGTTGTAGCCGGCGTCCTGCACGAAGGTATTCACGTTGTCCAGCAGCGACTTGTACTGGCTCATGTACTGGGTCCGCTGGTCGCCGGACACGTTGCTGTCCGCCAGCTTCACCAGCACGTCGCGCATGCTCGCCATTGTGTTGGAGACGTCGTTCAGGCCCGACTGTGTGGTGGACAGCAGTCCCTGCACGTTGCCGAGCTGCTGATTGGCAGCGCCCAGCGCGCCGACGGTGGAACGCACCGCCTGCGCCACCGCATAGGCCGCACCGTCGTCGGTGGCATCTGCGACGCGCGAGCCGGTGGATATCCGCTTTTCTGTAGCAGCCAGATCCGCGTTCGTCCGGTTGAGCGACTGGAGCGCGATCATCGCGCCCATGTTGGTATTAACGGAGTTGAGGGACATGGTGTCTTACCCTTCTTGCCCAAAGTGTTACGTATGCCCCCACCTTTTGCGGGTATGGGTCCATCCTGAGACCCCTGAGTTAACGGCCAATGAAGCTGCAACCAGTTTCATCATGCGGCCGGCAGGAACTTGACGAGCGACAGGCTGCTCATCGTCGCGATAAGCTGGTAGGAGGCCTGCATCTGCGTCTGCACGAGCGAAAGCTGCGACAGAGTCTTCGCCATATCGACGTCCTCCGCCGAGGACACCTGCCCAGCCAACACCGTCGCGGTATCCGCAAGCTGCGTTCTGCTGGCGGCAAGCGAGGACTGGGTTTCGCCCAGCACACCGGCGTCTGTAGCCATGGCGCCGATCGCACCGGACAGGCTTATGCGCGTGTCCTGCACAAGGTCCTGGAAGCCGTTCACGTTCACCTGCGTGCTGCTGAGCGAGCCGATCGTGGCAAGCGCTCGCATCACATCGCGCATGTAGGAGCCGGTGGTTGTGGCCGGACCACCGGGGATAGCGGGCGGTCCGCTGATCGAATCCGGTATCAGCGCGTTGGTGCTCGCCAGCAGGCCGATCCGCTCGCTGTGGCTCGCGCCCACCTGCACCGTCGGAAGCTGCGCCTGCAGCGTTGCGGCAGACTGCGACAAATACGCAGAGAACGGCGACGTGCCAGCGGCGTTGGAAGTCGCGACGTTGAACGTCGCAGTCGCAGTCAGTGCGGCGCCGCCGGAAACCAGACTGGTAACCGCGGTATTGATCTGCGCGAAGAAGCCGGTGGGGTTGGCGGCGATGTTGGCGATGTTGGTTGGATCGGGCACCGGCGGATTTGCCGAGTCCTGCCCGGCGAACACATAGACGCCGCCGTCCTGCGTATCCAGCAGATCGGCCACCTGGGACAGCGCGTCGCGCGCCGAGGCCGCGATGCTGTCCACCGCGCTCGGATTGATCCCGTTGAGATTGTTCACCTGGGCATAGAAGTCGGCAGCGATCGACTGGATGCGCGTCATCGCGGTCTGCGCCACGCCCATCCGCCCCGTGGCGGCATCGGCGTTGCTCTGCCAGGTCTGCAGGTTGGCCATCTGCGGCCGGAGGTCGAGCGAGACCGAAGCACCGGCACCGAGCCCGGCATAGGTATCGCCGACCAGGCCGCTGCTCGCCTGATTGGTCAGCCGGTCCAGCTTCAGGCGAACCAGCCCACTCTCGTTGATCAGGCTGTTCATCGTGGCGTAGTCGGCAATGCCGGCGGGTCCCACGGCGCTCATGACGCTATCCTCTACTGCACCGAACTCAGCAGCTGCGTCCACATCGCCTGCACTGCGGCGATCACCTTGGCATTGGCGCCATAGGCGTTCTGCAACTGGATCATGGTGGACATTTCGGTGTCCATGTTGACGCCGCTGCCGGCCGCCAGCCGGCCCGTCAGCGTGGTCTGCACCGCCTGCTCGGTACCGAGCTGGCTGGTGGTGCTCGCGCTATCCTGCGCCTGGGCGCCAAGCATCGTGGCGGCGAGCTGGCGCAGCGTTGCGGGCGCGACGTAGGGCGCATTCAGGTTGCCTGCCGCACCGAGGCCCGTGACATTGGAAACGAGCGGCGGCACGGAGCCCAGGACATTGTTCAGCACCAGGTTGATGATGCCGGTAAACCCTGCCAGTCCGCCGGAGATCGACGGTGTGCCGTCGCGCACCAGCGACGGGTTGGCCTGCACCGCCGCATTCACCTGTATCGTGCCGGCGAAGCCGACATAGCCGGACTGCACCGGCACGCCGCCACCCGCCGGCACCGCGCCGAGCGGATCGGTGAACAGCGTGAGGCCCTGCGCATCGAACCGGCCCGCCAGGTTCTGCGCCAGCTCGTCCAGCTCCGCCTGCGCCGTCGGCAGCGTGACGTCGCGCAGTGCGATATTGGCGCCGATCTGGCCGCCGCGGAGCTGGCTGGTGACGTCGACCCCGGCCAGCATGATCGCCGGCGCGCCGCTGCCCGGCTGCATATTGGCGTCGCTGGTGCTCAGCGCATTGGTCACGCCCCGGATCGGCAGAGTGAGGCCGGCAGTGGTGATGATCAGAATGTCGCCGCTCGGCTGTTCGAGCGCTTTCACGTCGAGAAGCTGCGACAGCGTCCCGAGCGCCGCGTCGCGCTGGTTCTCCAGATCGGCCGTACTCTGCCCTCCAACCTTCAGCGCGACGATCTTGCTGCTGAGACTACCGAGCGTGGCGAGGGCCGCGTTCGCCGTGGCGATGTCGGCGACGACGCTGTCCTGCGCCGTCTGACGCTGCGTCGTGTAGGAGGTGCTGAGGGCATTGATGCCGCGGGCGAGTGCGGCAGCGGAGGCAACCAGCCGGCTCTGCTGCGGCTGGTTGTCCGGGCTGTTCAACAGCGTGGAGAACTGGTCCTGCAGGTCACCGAGCTGGCTTGCGAGATCGCCGCCCTGCCCCGGCGTGCCACTGACCGCGTCGATCGCCTGCAACGCCCTCTGGCGCGTCTGCAGCCCGGCAACAGCGGCGTTCTGGCTGAAGACTTCCGCCTGTAGCGCGGCGTCGATGGTCCGCACGGCGGGACCGCTGTGCACGCCAAGCCCTTGCCCGTCGGCGGTAACGCTCTGCTGCGTGCCCGTCTCGACCGCATATCCCGGCGTGCTGGCATTGGCCACGTTCTGCGAGATCACCGCCATCTGGCGGCCGATGTTCGCCAGGCCTCCTGTCGCTACCGTCAGCGCGCCAGCGATATTCATGATTCAGCCTCCGATGCGCCCCGCCTATCGCTTCATGTCGATCGTTTGCTGCAGAAGATCATCGGCCGTCGTCACCAACTTGGTGTTCGCGGAGTAGGCGCGCTGCGCCACGATCAGCTTGGAGAATTCGGTCGCGATATCGACGTTGGAGCTCTCGACCGATTCGGTGACGAGGTGGCCGACCCCGTTGGTGCCGACGGCCGCGGCGAGCGGCGTGCCGGATTCCGGGGTGGTGGTGAACGACTGCCCGTCCTGGCGCCGCAGCCCATTCGGATTGTTGAATGTGACCACCGGCACCTGCGCAATTATATTCGCCTGGCCGTTGTTGTAGTTCACCACGATGTTGCCGTTGGCCTGGGTGGTGACGGAGGAGAAGGCACCCGGCGCAATGCCGTCCTGGGTCAATCCCTGCAGGTTGTAGTCGGTGCCGGCATATTGCGTGACACCGTTGGTCTGCCCGTAGGTGCCGACATTGACAGTGATGGTCTGGTTGCCCGAACCGAAGTCGGTGACGAAGCTCAGCGTCGCCGCCGTGGCGGCTGCGTAGCCGGGGCTGGTGACGGTGCCGGTGACGGCGGCCGGCGGGATATTCCCCACCGTCCCGGGTAGCACGGGATTGCCGCTCAGGGCTGGACCGAACTGCACCTCAGCCGAACCCCGCGCCGCTGCGGCGATGTCATCGGGCACATCGATCGAGACAGTCCAGTCGTCTGCCGCGCTGCGCACCCAGTCCAGCGTCACGGTGTGGATGGTACCGAGCGCATCGTAGACGTCGATGGCCGAGGAGATCGGCGAGCCCGGGATTGCCGTGCCGGCGGCCGGCGTGGCCGGCAGGTTGGCCGAGATGGCGACATTGGCGGTGGCTACCGGATTGAACCCGGCTTGCGTCACCTGGATGGGCGCCAGCGTGTTCTGGTTCACCACGCCGGCGTTGACCGGCCAGCCGTTGAGGAACTGGCCGGCGCTGTTCACCAGGTAGCCGTTCTTGTCCAGTTGGAAGTCCCCGGCGCGCGTATAGTTCTGCTGCGGGTTGAAGGTCGGGATGCTGTTCACCTGACCGGTCTGCTGCGAGACGGCGAAGAACCCTTGGCCGGCGATGGCGAGTCCGAGCGGATTGTCGGTCTGGACGATGGTTCCCTGCACGTTGTTCACGTAATCGGGGCGCGCCACCACGGCACCGGAGGTGTTGACCGCGGCATTGCTCGTCGTCAGGTAGTCGATGAAGCTCGTGTCGACGCGCTTGAAGCCGACCGTCTGGCTGTTGGCGACGTTGTCGCTGATATTACCGAACGCGTTGGCCTGCGCGGCCAATCCGCTGATCGCGGTGTTCATTGCGCCAAACAAGGACATTGGATCGCTCCTGCGAAGGCTCCGGCGGTGGTTCGCCTGCGCACTGCTTCGCAGGAACCGTGCCAGTGATCAGGCTGGCGATTTCCGCGCGCTTCACCGCGCTTGCTGTCGCAATCGGCGCCGCCCAGGCACAACCGACCCGGCATTTCCTGCCGATCGCCACCGTGGTGGGCCGCCCTGATCGCCGATCACCGAACGCTGATCACTGGCATGCCGCTTGCTGACCGCCGGGATCGAGGAGTGATCGCGATGCAAGCAGGCCTTCCTGTCGCACCCCAGACGCCCGTAGCAACGCAACTGCTGCAGCTTGCTCAGCCGCAGCCGGCTGGCGTGGAACGTGCGCTGCTTGCCCTGCCGCAATTCGACGTGGCGATGGCGAAGGCGATGGCGGGCACGGCACAAGCGAATCAGGCAACGGCACCGGCGGAGCAATCGGCTGCGACTCAACAGACGGCTCTGGCTCCGGGTCCGGCTCCCACTCCTGCCACGCTGGCAGCCGCAATACCCCAGGCATTGCCCCCGCTGTCGCCGGACCCGTCCGCTGGCACAAAGCCAGATCCACCGCCGGCCGCCACAATACCCCAGGCATTGCCGCCGCTGTCGCCGGACCCGTCCGCTGGCACACAGCCAGCCCCACCGCCGGCCGCCGCAATACCCCAGGCATTGCCGCCGCTGTCGCCGGACCCGTCCGCCGGCACACAGCCAGATCCACCGCCGGCCGCCACAATACCCCAGGCATTGCCGCCGCTGTCGCCGGACCCGTCCGCTGGCACACAGCCAGCCCCACCGCCGGCCGCCACA
>JBGPND010000023.1:0-40618 GCA_041487355.1 Acetobacteraceae bacterium
AAAGCAGCCTCGCGCTGTGGCGGGCTCGCGGTCTTGAACAGGTAGAAATTCCCGCCGCCCGTGGGCGTGCCGCGCTGCCTGCCCGCCGGCAGCATGGCCACCCCAAAGGGGAATTTCGCGTTGGTTCGGATGTTCGACAGGTTACCGGTCGTGGTCCAGATCATCGCCACTTTCTGTTCGAGAAAGTCGCGCGGCGTGGTGCCCCACTCGACGATGCCGGGCGGATGCGCCTGGTACTTCCCCGCGAGGTCGATCCAATAGCGCAGCGCCTCGATACAGCCGGGTGCTGCGAAATCCGTCTCGCTGCCGTCGGCATTGGCCAGTGTGGCGCCAGCCTCGGTAGCGAGTGCCTGGAACAGCCAATAGGGGAAGCCGCTGGCAGGAATCTGCACGCCCCAGCGATCCACGCTGCTGCCGCTCCGCCGCGTCAGCCTTTGGGCGAACTCCGCATGCTCTGCCCAGTTGGCCGGCGGCCGCTCCGGATCCAGCCCGGCATCCTGGAACGCCGCCTTGTTCCAGTACAGCACAATGGTCGATCGCTGGAACGGCACGCCCCAGGCATGGCCGTTGATCTCGCCGTTCTTCAGGAAGGCCGGGTAGAAGCTGTGCAGCCAGGCCTTGTCCGAGGCAGCCTCGGCGAGCGAGTCGAATGGCACGATCAGATCATCGTCGATCAGCGAGAAAACGTCGGTCGATAGCAGCACGGCCATCTGCGGTCCGGCATTTGCCTTCAGCGCCGTCTGTGCCTTGGTGAGCGTATCCTGGTAGGTGCCGGCATAGATCGGCGTCACCTTGATTGCCGGATTTTCGCGCTGAAAATCCGCGGCATAGCCATCGATGATCCGGGTAATCGGTCCGCCAACGGCGATCGGAAAGTAGAAGCTGATTTCAGTCGCGGTCTCGGCAGCGTGGCCGACACCGGCGAGAGCCAGCCCGGCGGCGGTGGTGCGCAACAGGCTGCGGCGGGAGGTCTTGATCATGCGCCTACTGGCTCCATTTCCGCCGCAATGCTTTCTCTTCGCCGACCGGTAGCGGCATCGAACAGATGGATCGGCTCCTCGGTGGCGAGCCGGACCGGTGTGCCAACGGCCAGGACAACCCGCCCGGGAAGCCGCGCCAGCAGGCTGACCTCGCCGACGGCGCAGCCGAGCACGGTGTCGGCCCCAAGATATTCCGCGTGGCATACCCGGGCGGCGATCCCTTGCTCCGCCAGCCTTAGGTTCTCGGGCCGAATGCCGCCCAGCAGCGCCCCGGTGGCAGGCGGCGCCAGAATCGGTCCGTCGGTGCCCTGCAACACCATGCCGACCCCTCGCCGTTCCAGCGGAAACAGGTTCATCGGCGGCGTGCCGATGAAGCTGGCGGCGAAACTGGTCGCGGGCCGTGCGTAGACTTCCGCCGGCGGGGAGTCCTGCTCGATGTGCCCGTCACGCAGCAGCACGATCTGGTCGGCCATTCCCATGGCCTCGGTCTGGTCGTGTGTCACATACAGCATGGTGATGCCCAGCCGCCGCTGCAGGGCAAGAATCTCCCGGCGCATGTCGGCGCGGAGCTGCGCGTCGAGATTCGAGAGCGGCTCATCCATCAGGCAGACCGGAGCCTCGGCAACGATGGCCCGGCCGAGTGCCACGCGCTGCTGTTGCCCGCCGGAGAGCTGGTCAGGCTTGCGCTCGAGCAGGTGCGCGATGCCGAGCATCTCCACCGCGCGGGCCAGCCGGCGTCCCCGCTCGGGTGGCGGAACGCGGCGCGCCTTCAGGCCGAAGACGATGTTTTCCGCAACGCTCAGATGGGGGAACAGGGCATAGGACTGGAACACCATCGCGACGCCGCGGGCAGCCGGCGGCAGGTTTGTCACGTCGCGGCCGGCGATCTCGATCCGCCCCTCGCTCGCCGTCTCCAGACCGGCCACGATGCGCAGGCACGTCGTCTTGCCGCAGCCCGACGGGCCCAGCAGAACGGTGAAGCTGCCAGGCGCAACCTCGATCGACACAAGGTTAAGTGCGCTTGTCGAGCCCCAACGCCGGCTCACTCCGATCAGCCGCACGGATGCCCCGGCCGAGGCCGGTCGTGACGTTGGCTGAGATGGACCGTCGCGGGACATCAACGCAATCTCGTTTTGGGACCAGTGGGCAATCTGCACAGCGATTCGCCGATACGGCAAGCATGCTGGGGCCTGTCGGGCATGTCATTTGGATGAAACCAACACAAGGCGTGCCGATAGCAGCCTCGCACCGGGCGGTTGATCTTCGGCGCGCGCCGGGGAATGTTGCAGCGATGTCGATCCTGTCTGGTCATGCCCGAGTCGCCGGTATCGCCGGCTGGCCCGTCACCTACTCCCGCTCGCCCCGTCTGCACGGATTCTGGCTCCGGCGATATGCCATCGATGGCACCTATGTGCCGTTGCCGATCCAGCCCGGGGCCTTCGCCACCGCCATGCGCGGTTTGCTGGCCGCCGGATTCGCCGGAGCCAATGTGACGATCCCGCACAAGCTCGCCGCCTTCGCGATCTGCGATACCGTCGACGATACTGCCCGACGTGCGGGCGCAGTGAACACGCTGGTGTTTCACGATGGCCGGATCGCCGGCAGCAACACGGATGGCTACGGGTTCATCGCCAACCTCCGTGCGCACGGGGTCGACCCGGAAGCCGGCCCGGCGCTGTTGCTCGGCGCGGGTGGTTCGGCGCGTGCCGTCGCGGCCGCGCTGCAGGATGCGGGAACGCAGGTCACGGTGGCCAATCGTACCCGCGCACGTGCCGAAGCTCTTGCGCGTGACCTGCCGGGCCTGCGGGTCATTGACTGGGGCACCCGCGCGGCAGCGCTCGCCGATCATGCGCTCGTGGTCAATACGACGCCGCTCGGCATGGTGGGGCATGATCCGATCGATCTTGACCTCACCCGCGCGCCCGCTTCCCTGGCAGTCGCCGACAATGTCTATGTGCCGCTGGAAACACCGCTGCTCGCCGCCGCACGTGCGGGTGGGCTGCGTGCCGTGGAAGGCCTGGGCATGCTGCTGCATCAGGCCGTGCCCGGCTTCCACGCCTGGTTCGGAGTAATGCCGGAGGTAGACGAAGAGTTGCGCCGCTTCGTGGCCGCGGACCTGCCAATGCAATGATCGTCCTTGGCCTCACCGGGGGGATCGGCATGGGCAAGTCGACAGCCGCCGCCGCGTTCCGTCGGGCGCGCATTCCCGTGTTCGATGCCGATGCCGCGGTTCACCGGCTGCAGGCGCGTGGCGGACGGGCTGTCCCGGCGATCGAGGCGGCGTTTCCCGGCACGGTGCGGGACGGAGCCGTGGACCGCGTGGCGCTGCGTCAGGCGGTACTCGGAAAGCCGGATGCACTCGCCAGGCTGGAAGGCATCCTCCACCCCATGGTCCGGCAGGAGGAGCGAGCCTTCGTCGCCCGCGCCAGGCGCAGGGGTAATCGCGCCGCGGTGCTGGACATCCCCCTGCTGCTGGAGACCGGCGGCGATGCGCGAGTCGATCGGGTGGTTGTCGTGTCTGCCCCGCGATCGGTGCAGATGCAACGCGTCCGCGCGCGCAGGCGGATGAATGCCGCGGACATCGCGGCGGTGATCGCGCGCCAGATGCCGGACGCCGAGAAGCGGCGCCGTGCCGATGTTGTCGTGCGCACCGGGCTGTCGCGCCACAATTCGCTGCGAACGCTCAGCCGATTGATCAGGGAGGTTCTCGCTTGACCCGCGCCATTCTGTTCGACACGGAAACCACGGGCCTGGAACCGCAACTCGGTCACCGGGTGATCGAAGTCGCCGCGCTGGAGCTGGAGAACGACCTGCCCACGGGCCGCCACTACCACGCCCTGATCCACCCCGAGCGGGACATCCCCGAAGATACCACACGTATCCATGGCTTGACGGCTGAACACCTGGCGGGCAAGCCACGCTTCGCCGAGATCGTTGAAAGCCTGCTGGCCTTCTTCGGTGACGATCCGCTGATCGCGCACAACGCCCCATTCGACTTCGGCTTCCTCAATGCCGAATTTGGCCGCATCGGCCTGCCGGAATTGGCGGCTTCGCGCATGATCGACACGCTTGCTTTGGCGAAGACGCGCTTTCCCGGCATGCCAAACAGCCTCGATGCGCTGTGCCGGCGGTTTGCCATCGATCTCAGCGCACGCACGACGCATAACGCCCTGCTCGACTGCCGGCTGCTTGCCGAGGTCTATGTGGAACTCACCGGCGGGCGCCAGCGCGGGCTGTCACTGGCGGCCGAGAAAGCCGCCCCAAGCCTTGTGGTCTATGCCCGCGCCGGCCCGCGCACACCGCGACCGATGGTCCCGAGCGTGACCGAACTCGCCGCACACACAGGATTCGTTGCCCGGCTGAAGGACCCGCTGTGGTCGCAACCGTGAAGTCGACCGGAAGGCTGTTCAAACGACCGCGGTTGTCCCAGCCTGGGCCTGGGCTCGGCGCGCCTGCCACAGCGCGACGAAGTCAATCGGCTGCAAGAGGACGGGCGGGAAGCCGCCATCGCGTGTCACGTCCGACAGGATGTTGCGGGCGAACGGGAAAAGGATGCGCGGACACTCCACGAGCAGGACCGGCTCGATCGCGTTGTCGGGGAGGCCGCTCAGAGTGAACACCCCAGCATAGGTCAATTCGGCGACGAAGACGGTGGGCGGCACGGCGGCCGCCTGACCGTTGCCCTGGGCCGCTGCTTCATGAGCCTCGGCCCGAATCACGATCGCGACTTCGAAAACGTTCTGCCCCTCCTGCACACGGCGCGCCTGAACGTCCAGGTTGATGTTGACCTGGGGCTGCCCGCGCAGCTGGGTGAACACCTGGGGTGCGCCGGGCACCTCGAAGGACAGGTCCTTGACGTACTGGATGTTGACGACCAGTGGCGGCGTCTGGGCCTGGCCGCCCGGCTGCGGTGGAGTGGTCGTCTCGGACATTACGGTCTCCGTGTCATGGCGCGCCGGGGCGAGGTCCCCCGCGCGGCGCGCCGGGTAGCACGGATAGGCCAGCGGCGCCATCCCGTTCAATGCGGGCGGTCAGGCTCGCCAGGTGATCTCCTCTGGCGCCGGCGCGGTCGGGTCGCAGCGCAACCACTGGCCGTTCATCATGCTCTTGCCGGTCAGCGACAAAATAAAGCCCCAGTGGCTCACGACAATAGTGTCGGACCAGTTCGGCAGCGCCGCCATCTCGGCGCGGAACAGTGCTGCCCGGCCGATCACCGAAGCGGCGGGCTCCTCGATCGGAGGCCACCACACTTCGTCTACGGTCGCAAAGTCATGCTCCGGCCATGCCCGCTCGAGTTCGGTCCGCGGCGTGCCGACGTCGCAGGCGAACGCATAGCGCTCGCGCACGATCGGGTTGATCAAAACCTTTACACCGAGCGCCTTGGCGAGCGGTGCGGCGGTCTGGAGGGCACGCGTGTAGGGCGAGGTGATGATGCGGGTGATCCGCTCGCCGGACAGCTGCCGAGCCGCCTCGGCCGCCTGGATGTGGCCGAGTTCCGTCAGCCGTGCGTCGACGATGCCCGGATCCCGGCGCGTCGCGGTGAAGTGGAGGTTAAATTCGCTCTGCCCGTGGCGCAGCAGGATCATGACGGGGCAATACAGGCCGGTTCGGCGGCCGGCAACCCGCCTCGGCACGAGAAATATTTGTGTCCGGGGCGGCGCGCCCTTATCTGTGGACAACGAGGAGAGTGACGATGAGCGCGGGCAGCGGTTTTCCGATCGACCTGATTCTGTTCGGGATGATAGCGGCCTTCCTGGTTCTGCGGCTGCGCAGCATTCTGGGCCGGCGGACCGGATTCGAGCGGCCGGCGCAGCCCTACCAGCCGCCGGCGGGCCCGACCAGCGCGGGCCCGGTGATCGATGGTCACGCGGAGGCGCCGCCAGCCGCCAACCGGCCATTGCCGGACCCGGCCAGCCCGATCGGCCAGACCCTGGCCCAGATGCGGGCGATCGACCGCAGCTTTGATCCAGCCACGTTCCTCGACGGAGCGGAGAAGGCGTTCCGCATCATAGTCACCGCCTTTGCGGCCGGAGATCGCGGCACGCTCCGCAGTCTCCTTTCGGATGACACCTATCATGCCTTTGAGCAGGCGATTGCCGGACGGGAAGCCGCTGGCCAGACGCAGGTGAGCACGATCCACGGCATTCACAGCGCGACGATCGAGAGCGCCGAACTAAGGGGCACGGTCGCCTCGATCGCCGTGCGCTTCGTGTCCGATCAGATCAGCCTGACCCAGGACAAGGACGGCCATCCGGTCACCGGCACGGACGCGGTGACCGAGATCACGGATGTCTGGACTTTCGAGCGGGACCTGGCCACGCGCGATCCGGTCTGGCGCCTGGTATCCGCCCGCAGCGCCTGACGCCGCGCTGCGCATCCTGGCAGATGGAGCAGGTTGCCGACGCTGACCTGTCCCGGATGTCCGCCGCGCATCGGCTGATCTGCGCGGATTGCCTGACCGCGTTGCCAAGTCTTGCAGCCGGGACGGTGGACGTCGTCGTGACGTCACCACCTTACAACCTGGGAGTGCCCTATCGCGGCTACGACGATCGCCGTGCGGAGGATGAGTACCTGGACTGGCTGTTGCACGTGGCAACTGAGGTCCGCCGAGTGATGAAGGCAGATGCATCGTTCTTCCTGAACATCTCCGGATCCTCCAGCGCGCCATGGCTACCCTTCGAGTTGATCGTACGCCTGCGCCCGCTGTTCGTGCTGCAAAACCACATCACGTGGATTAAATCGATCGCCATCAACCGCGATTCGGTCGGTCATTTCAAGCCGGTCGGCGGGCGGCGCTTCCTTCACCACAACCATGAGCACATTTTCCACCTGACGCTGTCAGGCGATGTGATGCTCGACCGGCTGGCGATCGGCGTGCCGTTCAAGGACAAGTCCAATATTGCCCGGCGCGGACATCCGCAGGACCTGCGCTGCCGCGGCAACACATGGTTCATTCCGTATGACACGGTGCAGAGCCGGGCGGAGAAGTTTCATCATCCGAGCACCTTCCCCCTGGCGCTGCCACGCTGGTGCATCCGCCTGCACGGCCGTCGAAACGCCGTCGTCCTTGACCCGTTCATGGGAACGGGAACAACTCTGGTGGCGGCACAACTGGAAGGCGCCAGTGGCATCGGGATCGATATCGACGCCTCGTACATGGCGGTGGCGCAGGAGCGGCTCGTCGAGGCCAGCCGCATGCAGCCGCCCCTGGCTGGCATCTGAATTGGCCCCATCTTAGACTGGACGCATGCCTTCAAGCAGACCCCGCGTCGCCCTCTTCGTCACCTGCCTTGTCGATCTGCATCGTCCGTCGATCGGCTTCGCCGCGATCCGGCTCCTGGAGCAGGCTGGATGCCAGGTCGAGGTACCGCGTGCGCAGACCTGCTGCGGCCAGCCCGCCTACAATTCCGGTGACCGCGCCACGACGCGCGATCTCGCTGAGAGCATTCTTGATGCGTTCGGCGGCTATGACTACGTCGTGGTGCCCTCCGGCTCATGTGGTGGCATGCTGAAGCACCACCTGCCGCATCTGTTCGACGATGATCCCAACCTGCGCGCGGGGGCCGATGCGCTTGCCGCCCGGACGTTCGAGCTGGTCAGCTTCCTTACCGACGTTCTCGGGGTTGAGCACTTGCCGGGCAGATACGCTGGCGGCCCCGTCACCTATCACGACAGTTGCTCGGGCCTGCGCGAACTGGGCGTCAAGGATCAACCGCGCAAGCTGCTGCGAGCGATCGGCGCAACCGTCACAGAGATGCCAGATCCGGAAGTCTGCTGCGGCTTCGGTGGCACGTTCTGCGTGAAATACCCAGAGATCTCCGTCGCCATGGTCTCGAACAAGGTGCGAGATATCCTCGCCAGCGACGCAGAAACGGTGCTTGCGGGCGACCTGGGCTGTCTGCTCAACATCGCCGGCCGACTGCAGCGCGAAGGACACCGCATAAAGGTCAGGCACATAGCGGAAGTGCTGGCCGGGATGACCGGACAAGTACCGCCGATTGGCGAGGGCCGGCAGTAGCGCAACATTCTCCTAGCGGGCATGCTCGTCTGATGTCCGACGCCCGCCGTCTTTCGCTCGTGCTTGGCTTCACCCAGACGCTTGCCTGGGCCACCACCTTCTATATTCCGGCTGTCATCATCGGCGCTGCGGCGCAAACACTTGGCGAATCGCCGACAGTACTGCTCGGCGGATTTTCCTGGTCGTTGCTGATCGCCGGCCTTGCATCGCCGCGCGTCGGAAGCTGGATCGACCGGGCTGGCGGCCGTGGCGTGCTGGCGACCGGGACGATCGTCATGGCATTCGGGCTCGTGGTCATGGCAGCGGTTCCCAACCTGCCTGGTTGGTACATCGCCTGGACATTCATCGGCGTCGGCATGGCACTTGGGCTCTACGACGCTGCGTTTGCCACCATCGGACGGATGCTGGGCAGTGCGGCACGTCCGGCAATCGTCGGCGTGACCCTGATGGCCGGCTTCGCCTCTACCGTCGGTTGGCCGATGGGTGTTGGCCTGGTCCAACTGCTAGGCTGGCGCACGACCACGTTGAGCTATGCCGCGATGCAGATGGCGATCAATCTGCCGCTGCTCCTCTGGCTCATCCCGAAGGCACCACCCCATCCGACGATATTGCCGGCAACGTCAGTCGAACAGGCTGCGCCCAGTCGCGGCTATATCGCCTTCGTGCTGCTGGCGATCTTCTTCAGCGCGCGAGCAGCCATCAGCGCCGTCATCTCGGTACATGTGCTGCTGTTGCTACAGGGCATCGGCCTGACCGCTACCGTGGCGGTGGGTATTGCCGCGATGATCGGCCCTTCGCAGGTTGCCGGACGGGTCCTCGAATGGGTCGTTGCCCGCCATATTGATCCGCTCACCGGCTCCTGGATCGGCGCGGCCCTGCTGCCGCTCGGTGTCATCGCATTGCTTGCGGGTGGCCCTGCCTTCGGCTTCGCCGTCGCCTATGGCATGAGCAATGGCATACTAACGATCAGTCGCGGCACTCTGCCGATGCACCTGTTCGGTGCCCAAGGTTATGCCACACGCCTCGGCAGGCTGGCGCTTCCCCCACTGCTGGCCCAAGCCATCGCGCCCACGCTGTTTACGCCCTTCGTGTTGTCGCGGCCCGCAACGGAAGTATTCGCCTGGGTCGGCATCACGTCAGGCGCCGCGCTGTTGTGCCTGCTGCCGCTGCGCTATGTCAGTGGCCACGCAGGATCTGGCTGAGGAACAGCTTCAACCGGTCGGTCTGCGGGTCCTCGAACATACGTTGCGGCGGGCCGCTCTCGACAATTTCGCCGCGGTCCATGAATACGACGCGGTCCGCCACCTGCCGCGCAAAGCCCATCTCGTGCGTCACACAAACCATGGTCATGCCGGATTCGGCCAGCTCGATCATGACGTCCAGCACCTCCTTGATCATCTCAGGATCAAGCGCCGAGGTCGGTTCGTCGAACAGCATGATCTTCGGGCGCATGCACAAGGCGCGTGCGATGGCGACACGCTGCTGCTGACCACCGGATAGCTGGCCGGGGTACTTTTTCGCCTGTTCAGGAATCTTCACCCGAGTCAGGAAACCCATCGCCAGTTCCTCGGCTTCCGCCTTCGGCATCTTGCGTACCCAGATCGGCGCCAGCGTGCAGTTCTCCAGGATGGTGAGATGCGGGAACAGATTGAACGACTGGAACACCATGCCGACTTCACGGCGGATCGTATCGAGCGAACGGAGATCGTCGGTCAGTTCGGTCCCGTCGACGACGATCTTGCCCTCCTGATGGACCTCAAGACGGTTGATGCAGCGTATCATCGTGGACTTGCCGGAACCGGAAGGCCCGCAGACCACCACGCGGTCCTTCTCCGCCACGGACATGGATATGTCACGGAGCACGTGGAGCGAGCCGTACCACTTGTTCACCTTGTCCATCGTGATGATTGGTGGCCCTTTGGTGGCCGCCATATGGGCAACGACATGCTCGGATAAGGCAGCCTGGCTCATGGTCGTATCCCTTGTTCACCGGCGATGGGCGCGGCCGAGCTCACGCTCCTATTCGCAGCTGTATTTCGACATGGCGAAGCAGAACGTTGCGGGCCGCCGCCCGCTCGTCGGGAGACTGTGCGATGCGCGTGATGCAAGATCAATGGCAGCGGCCTCGCGGCTTAGCCTTCACGCAATCCGGCGCGACGCAAGCCTTCCGCATAGAGTGCCAGGTCTTCTCGGTGTGTCATCGGCGAGCGTTCAACCGCGTTCCTGATTGAGAAGCCCGGTTCGAGCACAAGTAGCCGAGCCAGCACGCGAGCAGCCTCGCCATCACGCCCAAGATGGCCAAGCGTCGCCAGATACCCCTTGTAAGTCGACGAACAGCTGGGATTGAGCTCGATCGCCCGCCGCCCCAGCGTCACGACGGTCTCGAAGTCGCCGCGCAGGAAATGCGGCATCATGAGCGCCATATCAAAGAAGAACGCATGCGGATCATGCGGCGAAAGCCGTTGCGCCTGATTGATCTGCTCGATGGCTTCTTCATGCCGCCCCAGGTAGCTGTTGGCGAAACCCGAGAAGCACCACGCCAAGGGCAGGTTGGGGTTCAGCGAGATCGCACGTTCGTGCAAAGCACGCGCTTCCTCGGGTCGCTTGTGCAGGAAGCCGCGGACGTGCCCGACCAGCGCCAGTGCCCGCGCATCGCCTGGATCCAGCGTGACGGCGCGTTCCGCCAGCTCGCCCGCACGTCGGGTCGCGGCGACCGGATCGCCCGCCCAGCCCTGGCCGACCAGGAACAAATGCCAGTAGGCCCACCAGGCGTGCGCCGCCGCATTGCCGGGCTCGATAGCCAATGCCGCGGCGAGCATCTCCCCGGCCGCCTGGAAGCCAGATGGCTCGAGCCGATAGATCGCGGGTATGGCGCGCAGAATGAGATCATACGCTGTTGGTTCGGCCAGCCCGCGGGAGACGAGGCGCTCTCCCTCATGAAGCAGCAACTCGGGATCGATCTGGGCTGCCGTCTCGGCGGCGATCTCGCTCTGCAGTGTCAGAACATCGTCCACCTCGCGATCGAAGCGGCGAGCCCAGGCCACTTTGCCGCCAGCGCGAACATCGAGCAGACGGACAATGATGCGAATACGGTTACCGGAGCGCTGGAGTGTGCTGTCGAGCACAAAATCCAGATCAAGCCGCTGCAATGCGTGGCCGTCGGGCCTCGCCAAGCCGCCATTAATCGCCAGCAGCGTGCCATCGACGCAGGAGATCCAGCGAAATCGCGACAGGGCGGCAGTGATCTCCTCGGCAAGTCCCAGCGGCAGGGCATCAAATCGGTCACTGTCCAAAGCGCGCGGCGGCAGAACGGCGAGGCGAATTCCCTTGGTCTCTTCACGACGTCGCAAATCGCCGGTCGCATGGAACCGAGCGCACGGCATGCTTCCGGCAAGATCCTCCGTCGCGAGCGAAGGAGCCAGGCCGGCATATGCCAGGGTGGCGGTGCACCGGTCGAACGCCAGCCTTGCCGCGGCGCGGTCACCCTGGTCCATGTGGGCGCGGATCAGCGCCTGCCATCCACCCTCATGAACCGGGTCAATGAACAGCAATTGCTCGGCCGCGGCGATCGTCGCCTTGGCCTCGTGAAGCACGGCCAACACGCCCTCGGCCACCGAACGGGCGTGTCGTGTCAGGCGCTGGCGCTCCTCCCCCAGCCAGTGATCGAACGCTGAATCGAGCCCGATCAGATCATCGAGGAACGTCCGCTGAAACAGCTCCAGACCTTCCGGTTGCGAAACCGTTGCTCCCGTAAGGACGCGGACATCAACCCAGAGCCGATCATCCAGCAGCTTGAGATGATTGCGATCCGCCTGCAGCAGCCCTCCGGCACGAGGCCCAAGGGCGGCCTGCAGTTCATGCACCGATTGCCGCAGGGACGCCCGAGCCTGTTGCTTCTCGCGCCGGCTCCAAAGCAATCCGGTCAACTGCGTCCGCAACGCCGGTCGTGACCCAGCAAGCGCCAGCACTGCGAGCACAGCCCGGGTCTTGCGTGAACGCGGCAGAACGCTCCGTCTGGAGGAATCCTGGGCCTGCATCGCTCCGAACAGGGTCAGACGCAGCAAGGGCTCAGTGGAGGCCGCTCGGTGGTCGCCTTCCGGCAGGATGTTTGTCAGGATCGTGATGCCGCACCTCGCGCTTCTCGTGAGATCTCACGGAAATTACAACCGCAAGGCGAATTGGTTGTAAAAACGCTAACTCAGCGAGATGATCGTGGCAAGGACCGATGCGTGGCCTCTTGGACGGTTCTCCAACTTCGCTAATTTCGGCTAGGCTGACCCACCTGGCGGGCTTGCCCGTAACCGCTCGGGACGGCAGGTCGTCCCTTGGCCGAGGAGAAATCACCGAAGATGGCGATGCAGCAGGAAATAGCGGTCTCAGCGCCATCGCGTGTCGCGGTGTCTGCCTGGGTCCGAATGCTTGGTGGCCTAGTGTTGTGCATTGCCATCGCGGCGGCGGCAAACGTCGCGGCAGGCTACGCGCCAGTTGTCGGCGCACCGATATTCGCGATCGCCTTTGGCATCGTGATCACCAACACGCTGCGGGGGCCGTTCCAGATTGGCACCCTGCGGATCGGCGACGTCAGCAAGTTGTGCCTGAAGGGTGGCATAATCCTGCTCGGCGCCAGTCTCGATCTTGGGATCATCGTGCGGACGGGGACCGATTCGCTCCCGGTTCTTGCAGTGACTATTGCGTCCGGTCTCGGCTGTGCCCTGCTCATCGGACGGACGATGCGGGTTGACTGGCGGATGCGCTGCCTCATCGGGATTGGCACGACGATCTGCGGCGCGTCGGCAATTGTGGCATTGGCGCCGGTGATCCGCGCCAAGGCGGAGGAGATCGCCTACTCGATCTCGGTCATATTCTTCTTCAACATGCTTGCCGTCTTTACGTTTCCCGCCATCGGTCATCTGCTGTCGCTGAGCGATCCGGGCTTCGGTCTCTGGGCAGGGACCGCCGTGAACGATACGTCTGCCGTCGTGGCTGCGGGCTTCGCCTACAGCCATGATGCAGGCACGATCGCCACGATCGTCAAGCTCACCCGTACAACGCTGATCATCCCACTGGTAATCGGCTTCGGGCTGCTGATGCCCTGGTTCGAGGGGCGGCGCGGCGGCGAGGGCGATTCGCTCGCGCAGCGCGTCTATCAGGCGGTACCGGCCTTCATCATCCTGTTTGTCCTTGCATCGCTGCTCAACACCCTTGGCCTGATCGGTCAGTTCGGTCCGACGGTGCAGCTCGTAGGTCGGTGGGTTCTGGTGGTCGCTCTTGCGGCGGTGGGCTTGCAGGGCCACTGGCGTGCTTTCGCAGGAGCCGGCACGCGGCCGCTGCTGCTTGGCCTGATGACTTGGGTGACGGTCGCGGTGACCAGCCTTGCCATCCAGACCTGGACGGATTCGCTTTGAGTCAGATCAATATGAATATTTTCCTTGACATGGTCATTGCCGCAGGCGTATCGGTCCGATGTCAACGGGCGTACTGCGTCCGCCTGTCCCCCTGAAATCCCGAAGCTTTGTCGAAGCAGCGACCACGCCCGGCGGGCGAACCGCCACGCGCGACGGGTTGCGCAGGACGCAGGGGCCGTCGGCCACCGCCCGGGCTGACACCAAATCTGCAAAGGATCCCGCAATGAACCGGTCGCTCGCGATCACCCCGCCTGTCGCACCGTCTGCAACGACTGACACTGGCCGCATTCGCCTCGGCGGCGGATGGCGGCTGCCGCCTTCCCGCTGACCTTCGGAATGCCGGCCTGGACGGCAGTTGCCGTTTGCAGGCCGGCAAGCCGCCTGGGGAGGTTTGGGGCGGCCCCCACCGCTCATCCTCCACGCCGCCAGGCATCTCCAGCAGCCCCGCATGCGACCAAGCCAACCCGGAGGCGCCTCGCTCGATGCACCGCTCATGCACTCCGATCGTCCGCTTCTACCGTTTGATAGAACAGGCCCGCTTTCCGCAACGCGCGGATCGCTCGGCCGCGGGAACATTGCCGACGCGTGCCTACCGCTATTGCGAACCCGTCACCACGGCCGCGGGCTATGGCTGGTGGGTCTTCCCGCCAACTGACCTCCAGTTCCTGTGGGACGGCCACGAGATCTTCTGGCAGTGCACCGGAGAGTCGGACTGGCTGCCATTGATGCCCGCCGCGCAGTTCCCGGATTTTGCGGCACGCTTCGATGCAACGGCCCCGGAATCGCTCGCGGGATGCTCACCACCGTTCCTGACCGCGCTTCCCGAGCCAGGCACGTTACAGATCTGGACCGGGCTGATCGCCCGCACCGCGCCAGACTGGAGCCTGCTGATTCGCGCCCCGGCCAACCTGCCGTCTTCCGGTGGCTACGCACTCTACGAGGGGATCGTCGAAGCGGATCGCTGGTTCGGTCCGTTGTTCACCAATCTCCGCTTCACCCGTAGCCACACCCCGGTGCGGCTCAAGGAGGACTTTCCGCTCGCCCAGATCCAACCTCTGCCGCGCATCGCCTATTCCGAGGCCACTCTGCGCGCCACTGCAAGCATAGCCGACATGGCGCAGTTCACGGCCAGCGACTGGGCAGACTACCAGACAACGATTGCGGCTCCCAATGAAGACCCGGACCGGACCTTCGGTGCCTACGCGGTCGCCGCACGCAAGCGCGACAGAAATCGCTGCCCCGTTGCCGCAGGATCGCGCGCAACCGGGGACGAACTGCTCAGCAGTCCAATGCCGTCAGACTGACATCAGCCTCATGCAGCGGCCCTTCCGCCCTGCGCGGAACAGAAAGTCGACCATCGCGCCAACGCCGAGCAGTTCCGGCCATTTCTCGACCGACGAGAGTTCCCAGATCTCCTCCACCGCGTCCACCGCACCGAGCACGGCAGGATCCGGCCCCGTGATCAACAGGACAGGTAGGCTGCGATCATGCGCCGCAATCGTCATCAGGACATGGCAGCCGTCCTGCCCCGCAGCGTCCATTTCGGCAACGACGGCCATCGGACGACGATTGCGCAACACAGCCCCCAGATCGTCCCGGCTTGGTATTCGCTCGACGGCGACGCTCAGGCACTCACAGATCACACGAAATGCCCCGGACAGGCGGATGCCGTCTTCGACCACCACCACCAATGGCTCGCGGATTTCCTGTCCGGTAGCGGCGCCGTTGTCGTGCGCAGTGACGCCAGAGCTGAGCGCCATGTCCATGTAAGTCATTGTGTCCCCGGCCAATGAGAAGGTTCGCTGAAATCTGCCGTCTCAACGAGGACGGCACGTCATCAGTCTGCCTTGGCGTGCGGAGGCCATAAACCCGGCGAACGGTTAGTTAACCGTCAAAGTGCGGGAGTACAGCGTGAATTGGCGGCCAGGCCGTGGCACCCCGGCCTTCGCAGCGAGAGGTTGCGCCGCCTTCACCCCCGATGCAGCGTCACCTTCCAGCGGCATCGGCCAGACACCAGGGCGTCGTCGATCGCCTCCGATTCCGATCCAACCCCACTTGCCGCGCCCTCGAAGCTGACCGACAGATTCTGGCGGTCTCCGCCCTGCCGGGTCAGATTGCCGGTCAGGCGGCCATCCTTGCCGACCACGCCTTGGATGACCGTCGTGCTCTGGAAAGGATCGAATCCGAAGCCTTTATCGCCGATCGACATCAAACCCTGCGTGGCCGGACCGCAGGACCTGTCTGCTGGCACGACCGGTCCGACCCAGCGGCCCTGCAATCCCTGCCACGCCAGCACGCGGCCCGACAGCAGCCGCTCGCCTACGTCCCCTTCGCATCCGGCGATCAGCGCAATCGTCAGGGCTGCGCAGATGATCTGGGAAAAAATACTGGTCATATGAAAATTTCCCTTGCCCATATGCCCCAGAATTTCGTATATAAATACCCATGATGGAGACGCTCCCAAGCGCTCCTCGGTATCCTTCCTTCCAGAACAGCACACAAGTCAGAGCAACCTCGCGCTGCTCGACGCCCCCGCGCCGCGGCCACGCCGTCGGCGCCAACAAGCCTCGATCGGAACTCCATCAACTGACCGATGCCGGGTTCCTCGCACGACTCGCAGAACCCTGTGGACGAGCAGGGCCAGCGGGACATGATCCAGTCGACCCTGATCGACTGGACAAATTGGGTTCTTGGGCCAAGCGGCCAAAGCCCGGCACTGCATCACAAGCTCCTGCTGCAGCAACTCGACGCGATCAGCCGCGGCGAGATCGACCGACTGATGGTGCTGATGCCACCCGGCTCCGCCAAGTCTACCTACACCTCGATCCTGTACCCGGCCTGGTGGTTCACTCAGCATCCGGTCAGCTCCGTGATCGCCACCTCGCACACGACGAACCTTGCCGAACATTTCGGCCACCAGGCGCGGGAACTGGCGAGAGAGCACGGGGCACGACTCGGATACAGCCTGCTTGCTGGCAGGCAGGCTGCCGGTCACTGGCAGACCTCGGACAAGGGTGAGTATTTTGCCGCCGGCATCCGCGGTCCGCTGACTGGCCGCCGCGCCGACCTCGTCATCATCGATGATCCGATCAAATCCCATGCGGAGGCCGACAGTCCTCTCCTTCGGGAACGGATCTGGAGCTGGTACCGTTCCGATCTCATGACCCGCCTGAAGCCCAAAGGGCGGGTGGTACTGATCATGACCCGCTGGCACGAAGACGATCTGGCTGGCCGCCTGCTCGCGCTGAACGCAGCCGAATGGCGCATCATTTGTCTTCCCGCCCTCGCCGATGACAACGACCCGCTTGGCCGGGCACCCGGGACGGCGTTGTGGCCGGAGTGGGAGGACCAAGCGGCCCTGCTGCGCAAGCGGGACACCGTCGGCGAACGCACGTGGTCCGCACTGTTCCAGCAGTCGCCACAGCCCATCCAGGGCAGCCTGTTCAAGACCGCCTGCATCGACATTCTGGATACCCCACCGAAGCTCTCCGCGGGCCCGGTGGTGCGGGCCTGGGACCTCGCCGCCACCGCCGCCACGGGCGCCAACGACCCGGATTGGACCGTGGGCGTAAAGCTCGGGCGCGACGACAGCGGCCGCTACATCGTGTTGGACGTCGTGCGGCTTCGCGGCAGCCCACATGAAGTTGAGGACGCGATCGCCGAGGCCGCCCGGGTCGACGGAAGGTCTATCACCATCGGCCTGCCGGAAGACCCCGGTCAGGCCGGCAAGGCTCAGGTTACCTATCTGGCCGGCCAAATTGCCGGCCACCGAATCACCGCCTCGCGCGAGACAGGCGCGAAAGCCACACGGGCCGGACCCGTGGCATCCCAGGTGGAGGCACGCAATGTTGCCATCGTGCGGGCCAACTGGAACCACGCCTTCATCGAGGAGCTGCGCGATTTTCCGTTCGGTCGCAAGGATGACCAGGTCGACGCGCTGTCACGAGCCTTCGCGATGCTGACCGCCGCCGGCGCGCCGGCACGCAAACTGTCCGTGTCATACCTGGCGCGGTAACGCCACAACCCGATACCGGGGCAAGATGTTCGAGACCATATGCAACCTGATCCCACGCGATCCGGCCTACCCGGCGCGTGCGCGCACGCTGGACATTCTGAAGCGCGTCCTGGATGGCAGGCTGTATGATGTCCTGCCATACCAGTTCCACGAAGAGCGCGGCGCGGGCGGCGAATACATCCCCTTGCGCAGCCGCCGGCCAAGCGTGCGCTACGCCCTGTGTCGCATTGTGGTGGAGGACAGCGTTTCGCTGCTGTTCAGCGAGGGCCACTTCCCGACGATTGACTGCGGCGACCGCGATGTCCGCGCGGCACTTGCCGACATCGTCAAGGAGACCCGCCTCAATCTGACCATGACCGAGGCGGCCATCCGCGGGTCGATCGGCTCCGTCGCCGTGCTGATGCGTGTCCTGCGCGGGCGCGTCTTCTTTGACGTTCTGGATACCACATATCTGATACCCGAATGGGATCCCGAAGAGCCCGACACTCTGACGTGTGTCACCGAGAAGTACAAGGTCGCAGGCAACCTGCTTGCATCCAACGGTTATGACATAGCTGACCCGGCGGTCGACCACTGGTTCACGCGAAGCTGGGACGCGGAGCGCGAGATCTGGTTCGTGCCGGTCCCGGTTGGCAGTACATGTGCCCCGGAGATCGACCAGGCACGTAGCGTGCAGCATGGCCTCGGCTTCGTGCCGATGGTCTGGATCCACAATCTGCCCGGTCTGTCTTCAACCGGCGATGCGGCCGACGGTGGCTGCACGTTCCGTGCGGCGATCGAGACGCAGATCGAGATCGATTACCAGCTCAGCCAGGCTGGCCGCGGCCTGAAATACAGCAGCGATCCGACACTGCTGATCAAGGAGCCTGCGACGACCGACAGCGAAATCGTCAAGGGTGCCGGCAATGCCCTTGTGGTCAGTGAGAAAGGCGATGCCAAGTTGCTCGAGATCGGCGGCACCGCATCCGCCGCCGTGATCGAATACGTACGAACGCTTCGCGAACTGGCCCTGGAGAGTGTGCACGGCAACCGCGCGAATGCCGACCGGCTGACTGCCGCCCAATCAGGCCGCGCCCTGGAGCTGATGAACCAGGGTCTCATCTGGCTGGCGGACAATCTGCGCATCAGCTACGGCGAAGGCGCATTGCTTTCACTGGCGCGGATGGTGCTGCGGGCATCGCAAGTCTATCGGCTGCGCATCCTCGACCAGGAGATCTCCGCACTCGATCCGGCGACGCGCCTCTCGCTCAACTGGCCACGCTGGTATCCCACCACCGCGGACGACAGGCAAAAGGATGCGCAGACTCTGACCACGCTTGCGAATGCGGGCCAGATCAGTCGTGAAACCGCGGTCAAGGCCGTCGCCGACACCTTCGACATAGAAGACGTGCCCGCCGAACTTGCGCGCATCGCCGCCGACAAAACGACCAACGAGAAGAATTGATGCCAGACAACGACACGCCCACCGTACCGGATAGCGATCCGATTGCTCAGCTGCGCGCTCGTGCCGAAGCGCTCGAGCATCGGTTGGCAGAGACGGAGCAGGAGGCCCGATCCCGTCTGGTCCGCGCCGAGCTGAAAGTTGAGGCGGTGCGGGCCGGAATGGTGGATCTCGACGGATTGAAACTGCTTGATCTCAAGGACGTACGCCTCAATGCGGACGGCGAGATCGAGAACGCTGCCCATCTCATGGCACAGTTCAGGCGTGCCAAGCCCTGGCTGTTCGGCGGCACCTCATCGTCCAGTCCCACTAATGCACCGCCGGCGCAACCGCCGCGGCAGAAGCTCGCGACCGAGATGAGCGATGAAGAGTACCGCACCGCGCGGGCGACGCTCCTGAAATTCCGCCCATAGACACCACCGGCCGACATCTATCCATCGACCGCGCGAATAGACATCAACCACGCTGAAGGGATCCCCGGATGGGCATTCAGAATTTTCCTGCTGCCTTGCAGCCGATCATCCAGCAGGGCTTCCTCGAGCGAGAATTTCAGCAGGCATTGAAGTCTCGCATCGGTTATCGCGCGTGTGCCGACCGCGTGCAGATTGCGGTCGGCATTGGTGAGACGCTCACCAAGACGCGCGCCGGGCTGAAGCCCAGCATCACGACACCGCTGGCAGCCAATACAAACACCAACTTCGACAATGGGCTGACGCCGACGGCTTGGGGCGTGGAGCAGTACACAATCACGATCAATCACTATGCCGCCACGACCGACCTGAACATGGTCACCAGCCGGGTCGGCATCGCCTCGCAGTTCCTGCAGAACGCCTATGTGAATGGCGAGCAGGCCGCGCGAAGCCTCGATGAACTGGCTCGCAATGCGCTGTTCGGCAGCTATTTCGGTGGCAACACCCGAGTGCGTACCACTCTGGGAAGTCCTGGCACAGCCGCGGCGGTCGACGATGTCCGCGGCTTCCAGAATGCCTTCGTCAATGGCGTCCAGCAGACAGTCTCTGTCTCCAATCCCCTCACCGTTACCGTCGGCGCCAACGCCTACACGCTGGTCGGTGCCGCGGCGGATGCCAGCAACGTCTCCACAGCACCCAATGGGGTCTCCGGCGTCCTGACTTTCTCCGGCAATGTTTCCGTCTCGGACGGCACGGCCGGCAACGCGGTGGCCGCAGCAAACGCCTCGGTCATCGTCCGACCGTCGCAGCGAACCAATACATCCACGCTCACGGCAACCGATATGCTGACGATGTCGTGCTTCCTCGATGCGGTCGCCAAGCTGCGCCTGAACGCGGTGCCGGAGATCGATGGCGTGTATAACTGCTATCTCGACCCGATATCGGCTCGGCAGCTATTTGCTGACCCAGACTTCAAGCAGCTGTTTCAGGGTGCCACGTCCGCCAACCAGGTGTTCCGTCAGGGCATGACGAACGACTTCCTGGGCCTCCGGTTCATTCCCACGACGGAAGCCTTCGTTCAGCCACATCCGACACTGGCCGGGTTGATGGTCCGCAGACCCATCATCTGCGGCCAAGGTGCGCTGATCGAGGGCGACTTCGCCGGCATGGCCGCCGACGACGTGATGCCCAAGGATTCCATCGTCGCCGTCGTGGACGATGTGGCGATGGTGACGCGCGAGCCGATCGACCGACTGCAGCAGATCATCGCCCAGTCCTGGTATTGGATCGGCGGCTTCTGTGCACCCTCGGACACCACGACAAATCCGACTACGATTCCCACCGCCACCAATGCCGCGTTCAAACGGGCAGTCATGGTCGAGCACATCGGCTGAACGGAGGATCACGGGATGGCAATCGGCTCCATTACTCCATTCCGCCCGACCGGAACGGTTTCACTCAGCGCAGGCACGACGTCGGCGACGGTGTTGCTCACCGGTGGCGGCGACTCTGTCGTCGTCACCAATCCGAGCGGGTCACTGGCCTATGTGCGCTTCGGCGCCGACCCTTCGGTGTCTGCCTCGCCGGTGGATATGCCAGTGATGGCAAACTCCAAGGTGATGCTGTCGGTGAACGGTCTGGTCAGCCATGCCGCCGCGGTGCTCGCGGCAGGCAGCGGATCCATCCTCTTCACCCGTGGCGACGGATCTTATGTCTGATGGCATTCACCGACGCGGAGAAGACCGATATCCGCCGCTTTTGCGGTTACCCGGCGTACGGTGCGGCACCGGCGGGTTTTCAGTCCTGGCGCTTCTACCAGGTTTACGGCTTACTGGAGTTTCGCATGAACAACCTGTCCGGGGCGGAAGCTGCCATCGTACGGCGCTATCTTGGGACACTCACGGTGCTGGAATGTGCAGTCCCGCGCGCTGGCGACAATCTGGACACTGATCAGGCGACGGTGTGGACGCGCAATCGCGACGAACTGCGCGACCGCGCGAGGCTGTTCGACGATTGGCGCCGGCGCCTGTGTGGTTTCCTTGGCATTCCGCCGGGACCCGCCTTGGCCGAAGGCGGCGTCACTCTGGTGGTCTAGGGTGGTCTAGCCATGGACCCCGCGCATCTGCAGGACCGTATCCACTGGGGCCTCAACGTCGCTGCGCGCGCCATCGGTATCGAAACCGACGCGTACCGGCCGTCGGGCGTGTCGGAGCCACTGGATCCCATGAACCGTTTCCTGCGTCTGCGTGCTGCGTTCACGGCGCCGGATGGCAAGTTTGCCCACCCAAACGGTTATGGCGACGCGTTGTGGTATGGCGTGTTCGACGCTGCCTATACAAGGCCCGGCGACTATCTGGTGCAGGAAGCGGCGACCTGGTTCGTCGCTTCCCAGCAGCGGCTGCTGCCTGTCCTTTGCGTCCGGACAAACCGGGTTGTCTCATTCTGGCGACCGGCCGCGCCCGCGAATACTGGGGTGAATGCCTATGGTGGTGTCACGACCGCGACCAACGCACCACTGCTGACGAACTGGCCGGCGAACGTGCTTGGCGCGTCGGGCAGGGGACGGCCGGACACCGATCTGCCAAGCGACAGCTCGATCCCCTACTGGACCGTGCTGTTGCCGGCCTTCCCAGACGCAATCCTGCGTTCATCAGATCTCATGACGGATGACCTTGGTCGGAACGCCGTCGTTGCGGCGACCGAACTGACTGAGCTTGGCTGGCGCATCACAGCGAAGCAGGCAACCACCTGATGGCCGATCAGTCCGACGTGGAGAACGCGCTGGTCAGCCTTGTCTCCAGCGCCCTCTATCCGAACGGAACGGACGAGGCCAGTGTTCCCGGGCCGGATTGTCGCATTTACCGCGGCTGGCCGAATTCTGCGGCATTGGACAGGGACCTGGCGGCGGGCAAGATCAACGTCACGGTATTTCCTGGGAATGGCGCCGGCCGCACCACGACCCGCTATGCGGAGCAATGGGTCGGCCCCCCGGCTCAACCGTCGCTGACCGCCGTGGTCACCGGCACTTCGGTGACATTCGGCGGCACAGCCGAAACTGGCCAAATTGCCGGCATTCTGGTTGATGGCCGAAGCTACGCCTATCGTACCCAGGCTGGCGACATGCCAGAGCTGGTGGCAGCCAATCTGGCAACCATGGCTCGCGATCATTCGATCGTTCGACTGTCCCGGAGCACCCTTACGATAGCCGGTGCTGGCAACCTGCTGGCGCGAGTGGTGGCCGACGCGCCGGTGCAACAGGAAGTGCGCCGACAGGAGCAGGATTTTCGCATCACCTGCTGGTGTCCGACGCCTGCCAGTCGCGACGCGGCTGCCACCGCGATCGACCAGTCGTTGAGCAGCATGCGCTTCCTCGCGTTGCCGGACGGCACGCAGGGCAGGTTGATCTACTCTGGAACAACCGTGTTCGACCAATCGCAGAATGCCAGCCTGTATCGCCGGGATCTGATGTACAGTGTGGAATACGCTACGACACTCTCCGCGTCGCAGCCCGCGATGCTGTTCGGCAACCTCGTGCTCAATACCGCGAGCTTCACGGCCTGAATACTGGAGACTCCATGGACATGCATCTGGTCGTTGTGAGGTCGTTCGGCGACCTCGCACGTGGTGACGTCGTCACTGACGCGATACGCATCGCCGAGATACTGAACAGCGAGCATGCCCGCTCCGTCGTGCGAGTGGTCACACCGGCGAACAAGGGAGCCTGAGTCACATGCCGATCGTTCAGCAAGGCAGCATCAACACCACGGCTCTCGTGGTGCCCGACCTTTATGTCCAGATCGTTCCGCCACAGAACCTCGTACTCAATGGCGTACCGACCAACGTGGTCGGCGTGGTCGGTACTGCGTCGTGGGGCCCAGTCGGGCAGCCGGTGATCGTGGCCACCATGGCAGACTATGCGCAAAGCTTCGGGCCCATTGTCGCGCGAAAGTACGACGTGGGCACGCAAGTCGCCACGGCAGTCCAGCAGGGTGCACAGAATTTTCGCTGTATCCGCGTCACGGACGACACCGACACGGCGGCGCAGGCAGCGGTTCCCGGCACCACCATCACATTCACGGCACTCTATACCGGCTCACTGGGCAACCGAGTGATGCTGGATCTGGCGGCGGGATCCAAGGCCAACACGTGGCGCCTGACAGTGTCCCTGCCTGGCCTGCGGCCGGAAGTATTCGACAACATCGGTGGCGTTGGTGCCACGTTCTGGACCGCGCTGGCCAACGCTGTGAATCACGGCCAGGGGCCACAGCGTGGTCCTTCGCAGCTCATCGTGGCGAGCTCCGGCGGCGCGACAGTCGCCCCGGTAGGATTCTCAATCGCTCTCGGCTCGAGCACTGCCGGTTCCGACGGGGCGGATGGTGTAACGGCGACCGGACTCGTCGGCATCGATATCCCACCTCGCACCGGAATGTACGCATTGCGCGGCCAGGGCTGCGGTATCGCGCTGCTGGCGGACGCCGATGATCCCAATTACTGGACGGTTCAGGCAGGCTTCGGGCTCGAGGAAGGCCTCTACATGATCCTGACCGGACCTGCCGGCGATACGATCCTGAACGCCGTTGCGACGAAGCAGCAGGCAGGGCTCGACAGCTATGCGGCAAAGCTGATGTTCGGTGATTGGCTTTGGTGGTCCGACCAGGTCAACGGCGCCATCCGCGTGGTGTCACCGCAGGGCTTTGCCGCGGGGCGCTTGGCCAATCTCAGTCCCGAGCAGTCGAGTCTGAACAAGTCGCTTTACAGCGTGATAGGCAGCCAAAAATCAGGAACGCCCGGATCTGGCCAGAGCACTTCCTACTCGACGGCCGACCTTGCCGTGCTCCTCGGCGCAGGTATCGACGTGATATGCAATCCGCAGCCTGGCGGCAGCTATTGGGGCGTGCGCGGCGGACATAACTCCTCGTCGAATTCAGCGGTCAACGGCGACAACTACACCCGCCTGACCAACTATATCGCTGCGACGCTCGCCGCTGGCATGGGTCAATATGTTGGACAGGTGATCAATGCCGACCTGTTTCGCCGCGTCCGGGCTACGCAACTGTCATTCCTGCAGAACATGCTCGGGCAGGGTCTGCTCGGCAGCACGGATGGCAGCCTGCCGTTCAGCGTGATCTGCGACACGACGAACAACCCTTCCAACAGGACCGACCTCGGATACGTCCAGTCGGATGCCCAGGTGCAATATCAGGCAATCAACGAGAAGTTCATCGTCAATATGGAAGGCGGCCAGACCGTGCAGGTGTCCCGCCAGACCCTGCCCAGCGGGCAGGCGGCCTAAGGAGCATACCGCATGTCACTGACCATGTTCTCTGTCGGCCGCGATACCCAGCTGGTGGTCATCGGGCCCACAGGCCGCGTCGACCTGACCCATGTCACGACCTTCGAGAGTCGCCAGATCACGCATTCTGTTCGGGTGGATCGGCTCGATGGGACCCGCATGGGCACCGAGTTGCCCAAGGGTTGGGAAGGCAGCTTCGAGATCGAGCGCGGCAGCTCGGCGGTCGACGACTTCATCGCCGCTGCCGAGCAGCAGTATTTCAATGGAAGCACCGTTAGTCCCGGCACGATGTACCAGTACGTCACCGAGACCGATGGCTCCACCTCGACCTATCAGTACGATAATGTCACTTTCCGCCTAGCCAATGCCGGCATCTGGAAGGGCGACAGCAGTGTGAAGCAAAAGCTGGAATTCTTCGCCGTCCGCAGGCGCCGCATCTGATGCCCCCATCCGCATCCATCATCGCGTCGGCCGTAGCCACCCAGACCGTCAGCGACGCCGAAGGGCGGCGTTTGACGCTTCGCCGGTTGACTGCACTCGACAAGCTCAGGCTGTTCAAGGCAGCCGGCCCTTTGCTCGCACAGAATCAGCCGTGGCTTGGTATGGCGGTGCTCGCCAGCTCGGTTGCGGCAATCGACGATGTTCCGATGCCGCCGCCGGTCAACGAATTGCAGATCGAGGCCCTGATCGGCCGCCTGGGTGATGCAGGCATCGCTGCCATTGCCCAGGCGCTGCAGCAGGATGCCGAACCGACCATCGCCGAGCTGGTGGACAACGCGGGAAACTGAGCCGGCACCCCGACCTGATCGACTGCCTCTATCTGGTCCGGAACGGGGTGCCGTTCGACGTCGCCTTCAGCCTGCCGGCCGATGAACGCCTGGCGTACGTGGTCGCCCTCGGCACTCTGGATGGCCGGGAGTTCGATTGGCACACACTGCGCTGGAAAGGATGCACGTGATCTCGATGGCCAGTTGGCAGGAGCCGGGTGTGACGGACGCCTATACGATTGGGGTCACGCTGGCACTGAGCAACGGCATTTCCGAAGGTATCGCCGTGATACGGCAGGACCTGGTGTCGCTTGGTCGCACAATGGCCGCCAGCCCCATCGGGCTGGAACACCTGACCCGGCTGGCTGAGGGGCTGCGCGCCCTGGGCCCCCAGCGTGTGGTGCCGATCGCCGCACGCACCGTCGCGTCGCTTCCGCAAGTCTTGCCTGCCGCGTACTCCGAACCGGACGTTGTATCCGGAGATCTCAGCGGCCCTGCGTATCCGCAGCTGGTGCGCGACGGGTCCCGCCCCGACGTTTCGGCTCAGGCGGGAGTAGCTCCACAGCCCAGGTCTGCGGCAAGACCCGGCCAAGCAATCCCGTTCCCAGAACTGCCGCCGATGCCAGGCCTCACCACAACCCTGACCGCTACGGCACAAGAACATTTGTCAGCAGCGCCGGCCATGGCAGCAACCGGCGTGTCAGTCGCGCAGGTCTCGCCGAACCGCCCTCCCGACACCGCCGCACGCCCGCTGGCTGCCGCTCCTGATGGCCGACTTCTCGCCATCAGCGCCCAACTCACCGCCACGCCGCTGAATGCGATACAGAACACCGCGGCTTCGCCAGGTACCATCGCACCCACGACACCACGTGCCACCGATGTGCCCGGAATCCGCTCGATCCTGGCATCCGAAACGATGATCACTGCCGCTTTCTCACAAGCGTCCCTCGTCACCGGACCATTGGCGCCGCCGACCGCGCCACCAACACCACAGACTGCGCCACAAGTAGAATCCGTTGCTCCGCTCGTCGTGTCGCAGACTGTAGCGACAAGGGATCGGGTTGCGCCGACCGATGTGCCACGACCGCCCTCAGGGCCCCGACAATCGCTGGAAACAGCGCCAGAACCGCGACAAGGGGTGATAATCCTCGATGGTGCGCAGCTGGGCCGCTGGGTCGTGGATCGCATCGCACGACAAGCCTCGCGTCCAGTGGCTGGAACAACGGGCATCGATCCACGCATCAATCCGACTTTCCCCGGCGCGCCGACCAGTGCCTGAATCATGAGCGAGCTGCGTATCCCCTTCGTCCTGTGGCTGCCTGGTGACGCAGCACCCGACCTGTCCTCGATGGCAGCGCCCGTTCGTATACCGATCTGGCTCCATCTCGATCATCAACTGCCCGAGCAGGCCGCTTCATCCGGCCTGTCAAAGGCGAAGGACGATGCGAATGCCTGACACCGTCCTTCTCCTCGGTCCGGTCGTCTTCCAGGAGTTCGAGGTCCCGTCGGGCATAAACTTCGGCGGAAGGCAGCGTCTAGCGCTGCATCGTCTGCCCGGCGGCGCGCGGATCATCGACGCATTGGGGCGCGACGATGCCCAAATCGCCTTCTCCGGTATCTTCTCGGGTTCGGACGCCACGTTGCGCGCCCGCAGCCTCGATGAGCTGCGGGCCAGCGGGCTCACGCTGCCACTCACTTGGGACGTGTTCTTCTATACCGTGGTGATCAGCGATTTTCACGCCGATTACCGCAACAACTGGTGGATTCCCTATCGCATCACCTGTACGGTGCTTCGAGACGAAGCCTCTGCATTGGTTCTGCCGCTCGTATCGCTTGCCACTGCCGCCCTGGCTGATATTGGCAACGCTGCCAGCGACGCACTGAATGCCGGCTTCGATTTGTCGCCTCTGCAAGCCGCGCTCGGTGCCCCTGGTGCCACTCTACGCGGCACCGCTGCCTACAGCGCGGCCCAGTTCAGTCTCAGCGCGGCGCGATCTTCCATGGACGCCTCGATCGGCGCAGCCGACACTGCCCTTGCGGGAGTGGATCTTACGAATGCCAATTCACCCGATGTCGGTGCAGCAAGGCTGCTGGAAGCAACCAGTATCGCCGAACAGCTCGGCTCGCTGACCTCGGCCCGTTCCTACATCTCCCGCGCGGCGGTCAACCTGACGAACGCAGGCACCTGACCATGAAGACGATAACCGTGGCCGGCGACAATCTCTTTCGCATTGCCGCCGAGCAGCTGGCCGATGCGACGCAATGGATCCGTATAGCTGAGCTGAATAATATATCGGACCCGATGCTCAAGGGTGTGACCACCTTGCTTATACCGGAAATCAACCGTAACGCCGGAGGCGGCATTGCTGGTCAGTGAGACACTGTCGGGCTGGCGCGCCCCGCGCCTGCGCGTCCTTGCCAATGGCGAGCTATTGACAGGAGTGGCAGAAGCGGAAGTCATCTCGAACAATCACTATGCGGCGGATCGTTTTGCCGCCTCTATCGCGCTGGGCGCTGACCCATGGACCGCGGCCTCGTTCTGGTCCAGCGAGCCTGACATCCTCGTGGATGTGCAGTTCAGCCTCGACGACGGAGCCACCTTCACCAGCCTGGTGCAGGGCACGGTCGACAGTGTCGTCATCGACCCGGTGACCGGATCGGTTCATCTCGATGGCCGTGACCTCACCGCGTCCTTAATCGAGGCCCGGACACAGGAAACATTCGCTAATCGGACTGCCAGCGAGATTGCCTCGTTACTGGCGGAACGCCACAACCTGACGCCTTGTGTATCGCCAACCAGCACACCGGTCGGACGGTATTATCAGGACGAGCATGATCGGATCACGCTCAATCAGTTCAGTCATGCCACCACGGAATGGGACCTTCTCGTCTTCCTGGCTCGTCAAGAAGGCTTTGATATCTTCGTCGAGGGACTAACGCTTCACTTCCAGCCGGCGACGCAGCAGGCAGATCTTCCGGTGCTGTTGCGGCCGAATGACCTGACCGATCTGAGACTTGAGAGATCCCTTACGTTGGCGCGCGACATCGAAGTGATAGTCAAGAGCTGGAATTCACGTCAGAATAGCGCCTCCATCCAAAAGGCACGCGCTGCCGGCCGTCGGGGGACCAGGCAGTCTGGCGGGCCACCGCAGCGTTACGTCCTTGTCCGCCCGAACCTGACACCCGACGAGGCATTGAAGCTGGCCCAGCGGAAGCTGGCAGAGCTGACACGCCATGAGCGCGTGATAGAGCTGAGCATGGCCGGTGAGCTCATGCTGACGCCTCGCAGCATGATCATGCTGGACGGAACGGACTCCGACTTCGATCAGACCTATTATGTGGACGTGATCGAGAGGCGGCTTCACATCAACGGCGGCTTTACCCAGCACATTCGCGCAAAAAACACCTCCCCACGGACAGAGACGACTACACCGGCCGACTCCGGCGACTCCACGACGGCATAGTACATGGAGCGGCTCCTCAACATCATCAAACAGCACGCTGGCGCCCTGGACCAAGGTGGTGGCCAACCGCGCTTCGGTACCGTGACCTCGGTCAACCCGGCGGCCGCAACTGCACGGGTGACATTGCAGCCCGAAGGGGTTCTCAGCGGCTGGTTGCCTGTAATTTCTCCGTGGATCGGCGCTGGGTGGGGCATGTGCTGCCCGCCGTCACCTGGCGATCAGGTTCTGGTTCTCGCGCAAGAGGGTGATGCCGAACATGGCATGATCATCGGGCGTGCCTTTTCCAGCACGCAAGCGGCACCAGCCACCCCTGTCGGCGAGCTCTGGCTCGTGCACCGCTCTGGCAGCTTCATCAAGTTGCAGAATGACGGTACGATTCGGGTTCATGGCGACCTGCATGTGGACGGTGATGTCTACGACAAACAAGGTCCGATGTCGCGACTCCGCAACCACTACAACACACACACGCACTCGCCGAACGGCGCGGCGTCGACAACCAACCAACCGGACTGAACATCATGGCTGACGCCTCCCATCAGTGGGGCTCTGACCTTGCCCTTGGTCCGACTGGCGATGTCGCATCAGTCTCGGGTCAGTTGCTCGGCCAGCAGCGCGTCTTACGCCGCCTTCTGACCAGTCCCGGGGACTACATCTGGCAACTGGACTATGGGGCGGGCCTGGCGCGGTTCATTGGCCAGCCAATCAACGCTCTGCAGATAAGCGCTGTCGTGCGCAGCCAGATCTTCAAGGAGCCGGCCGTCGCGCGCCAGCCGGAGCCAGTGATCGATGTCCAGGTCTCGCCTGGTGGGGCAGCAGGCACCGTCTACGTGTACATTCGTTACGTGGACGCTGAGAGCAAGCAAACCCAGATCCTTTCATTCTCGGTGACTGCATAAGCCATGCAACTCTCGCTCCGCACATTCAACACTCTCGTGCAGAACATGGCCGCCGCTGTGCAGGCTGCTGCCACACAACTGCTGGATCTGACTGTTGGCTCCACGTTGCGAGCGGTCCTGGAAGCCAATGCCTCGATCGCGCTTTGGATGCAATGGCTGATCCTGCAGGTGCTGCGAACCACACGCGCCGCGACGAGCAGCGGCGCCGACCTCGACACCTGGATGGCCGATCTATCACTGACGCGGCTGCCTGCCATTGCGGCCACGGGGGTCGTTACGTTCTCTAGATTCTCGCCGATGACGCCCGCCCTGATACCGGCTGGCGCGCTCGCGCGCACCGCGGACGGCACACAGACATTCGAGGTGAGTGTAGATACAGCACACGCCGCGTGGGTGCCGGCGAGCAATGGCTATGTTGTAGCGGCGGGTGTTGCCTCGCTGGACGTACCGGTGACGGCGCGAACGTATGGCGGAGCAGGCAATGTACGGGCGGGAGCCGTGTCGTTGCTCGCCTCGGCTCTTCCGGGCATAGATGCCGTCAGCAACGGCAGCGCATTCCAGAATGGGCTCGATGCCGAGTTGGACAGTGCATTCCGCGATCGCTTTCGGAACTTCATAGCCAGCCGCTCTCGCGCCACACCGGTGGCTGTTGGCTATGCGATCAGCAGCATCCAGCAAGGGCTGAACTATACGATCCAGGAGAATCTGGACCCATCCGGCCAGCCTCGGATGGGTAGCTTCGTCGTGACGGTTGATGACGGATCCGGGAGCCCTTCGACCGCGCTGTTGTCCACGGTCCAGGTCGCGGTGGATGCGGTGCGGCCGGTCGGATCCGTCTTCAGCGTTCGACCGCCCGCGGTCGTTACAGTCGATGTCTCCCTCGCGATCACCGTCGCCGCCGGAACAGCCAAGGCGCAGGTTGCGGGGGTCGTAGGCAATGCCATTGGCAGCTATATCAACAGTCTTCCCATCGGCGCGAGCCTGCCTTTGACCAGGCTTGCGCAGGTTGCCTATGCAGCAGACGCGGCCGTGATCAACGTCAGTCAGTTGCTGGCCAATGGCAATGTGAATGACATCACTCCGGACGCTTCCGGCGTGGTGAAGGCCGGCATTATCGCGGTGAACTGACATGACCGGCGACCAACAGGATATGCTGTCGCGGTTGCGAACCGCGCTGCCGACGCGCTGGTTTCCGGATGAAGCCGCGATACTGAATGGCCTGTTGAGTGGTCTGGCCTCGGCCTGGAGCTGGGTCTACGACCTGTTGCAGTACGTCAAGGCGCAGACGCGGATCGAGACGGCGACCGATATCTGGCTGGACATTATCGCGCAGGACTACTTCGGCAGCCGCGTGACGCGCCGGGCGGGGCAGAGCGACGCCGTATTCCGCAATCGTGTTCGGCGCGAGTTGTTCCGGGAACGCGGAACGCGAGAGGCAGTCATCTCTGCACTGCAGGATCTGACCGGCCGGGCACCCCACGTGTTCGAACCCGGCCGGACGACGGACACGGGCGGCTACTGCTCGTTGCATGGCGCGGGCAGCGGGATGGCATATGGCGTCGCGGGAGGATGGGGCAACCTTGATTTACCATTTCAATGCTTCATCACCGCGTATCGCCCAACCGGCAGCGGCATCGCCGTGGTCTCTGGTTGGGGCGGGCCCACCGGTGCCTATGGTGAAGGTGCAATCGAATACGCCAGCCTGGCGATGGTGCAGGGCCAGATCACGGATGAGGACATCTACACCGCCGTCGCCGAGGTATTGCCAGTAGCCACGATCGGTTGGACCAGAATCACCAACTGAGCCGCCGCTGCGTTCAGCAAAGAGGATCTCATGGACAGGAGCCTAGTTTATCCGGGAAGCATCCCGCTTGACACCGATCTTCTGAGTACCAATCGCAATGCCATGATCGCACTGGGATATCTCGCTCAGGCAATGCTTGGCACGAGCACGGTGGTGGATGGTCTCAGCTGCACGCCGACCACGCCGGCATCGCTGACCGTTACGGTGGGGCCCGGGAGCATCACCGCGCTTTCGGTGGTGGACGCGCTCGCCTATGGCTCGCTGCCAGCCGATACGCCAGACCCGCTGGTCAAGATGGGTATCAACCTTGCATCCACTTCATTCACACTAGCTCCACCTGTGACATCAGGCCAATCCATCAACTACCTGATCCAGGCGGCATTGCAGGAGAGCGACACCAACCCGGTGGTGCTTCCCTACTACAACGCGGCAAATCCTGCGCAGCCCTATAGCGGGCCGACAAACTCCGGCATCGCGCAGAACACAAACCGCATTCAACGCGTACAACTCCAGCTCAAGGCGGGTGCCGCCGCCAACGCCGGTTCACAGGCTACTCCACCGATCGACAATGGTTGGGTGGGCTTGTATGTCGCCACGCTGTCGTACGGCCAGACAACGATCGGCCCAGCAAACATAACCCAATTGCCCACCGCGCCGTTTCTCGGCTGCAAGCTTCCGATGCTCAGGCCGGGATTTGGAACCGGCGTACAGACCTTTCTGACCTCCGGCACTTTCACCGTGCCTGCAGGCGTGATCCAGGCAGAAGTCGAAATCTGGGGAGGCGGCAGTGGTACATATGCCTCCGTTGCCGGTATCTCCAGCGGCGGCGGCTCGGGCGGAGGTTACGCGCGCAAGCGCATCACCGGTCTGCTTACCGGCCAGATCATCCCGGTCACCGTCGGAGCAGGTGGCACGGCGGGAAATACCAGCAGCGTTCCACCCTCTGCAGGCGGCACGTCGAGCTTCGGCATATATGTCAGCGCGACCGGTGGAAGCTTGAACCCGCTGGCCAATGTCGCGAACCCGCAGAACGGTGCCACACCAAGCGGTATCGGTGTCGGTGGTGATGTGAATATTGGAGGGTCCGCGGGGCAAGCCGGCGTACTGAACCAGGGCGGGTTGGGCGGCGCTGCACCAATGGGTGGCTGCCAGAACAGCGGAACGTGGGGATTGACGGGTGCCTCTCCGGGCGGCGGCGCATCCGGCGCGGGAACCGGCACGAACAGCGCCACCCCATACAACGGAGCACCGGGGGCAGGCGGCCTGCTCGTGGTGAGGTGGTAGGAACACGATGAAAAAATACGCACGTATCCAGGACGGCCTGGTCGCCGAGCTGCTGACGACTGACGGCGATATCGTGGCCATGTTCAATCCGGCGATTGTCTGGATTGATGCTTCCTCTGAATCAGGAATAGCGGAAGGCTGGAGCTTTGACGGTACGAGTTTCGCACCACCACCCGCGCCGCCTGCAGCTCCATCGGCGCCCACTATTGCCGAGTTACAGGCGCGGATCGCGATACTTGCCGCCGAGCTCGCAGTTCTATCAAACCACGACTAGGCCTTCATCGTCCGCCCCGGTCGCCTGCAGCCTCACCCAGGCGATTATGCTGACAGGAATTTCTCATGCCCACTCCAGCCGCACACGTCTGGAAGCCCAGCAGCGCGCGCACCGTCGTGTTGGACGCTTTCATCCCAGTACCTCGAGGATCAGCCGCCGTTGCTCCGCCGCCATTGAACTGGCCGGCCAAGGACCCGATGGACGTGCTGGATTACCAGTTCGATATTTCGCCCGCGGTCGTCGGCAATGACGGCGACACGATTGCTACACTCGATCTGACGATAGAGCCGAACAACCCAGGCGATCTGGCTCTCAACAGCGCCAGGGCTGACGGCAACGTGGCTGTGTTGTGGCTTTCCGGCGGTCAGGCGGGAACCGTCTACCTGATCACTCTGGTCATCACGACGGTGAACGGGCGCACCATTCAGCGCAGCATCCTGTTGCCGGTACTCTACCTGTCCGTTGCCCCGATCCCACCCAATGCCCTGGTAACGGACTCGGGTGTCATGCTGACCGATCAGAATGGCAATCCGGTGTTGACCTCTCCCTGATCCCGCTGCGGCCCTGATGGCCGCAGGCGCTCGCAATCCCGCGCTTATATCTTGGACAACCTGCACGGCACTTCCTCGTGTGGGTGGTTCCGTTTGGAGTCTGCCTCGACCATGCCGACAATAGATCAGCTCGCACCTGCCACGGCCGCGTCGGATAGCGACGCACTGCTGGTCAGCCAAAGCGGCATCGCGCGCAAAGTCACCAGGGCAAAGATCCTGGCAGGCCTGCAGCCGCAACTCGCTATCAGCGCCGGCACGCTGCTTGGGCGCAACAGCCCTGGCACCGGAGGACCAGAGCAGATCGCCCTCGGTGCCAATCTCAGCTTGAACAACGGGACTCTTGCAGCCAGCGGAGCAGCATTCGTTGTTGCATCATTGCCCGCCGGCACGGTGCCAGCGGGCGGTGACGCGGTGGCGATAGGCCAAGGCGGCAGCAATGCCGCAGTGACCTACGGCCAATTCATGAGTGGCCTTGCCGGCATCGCAAACGTCGACGCATCCCAGCTTCTGGTGACTCCAACCGGAGGAAAGTCGGCAACCAAACTCAGTGACATCGCGGCAAGCACGCTGTCTTTGACCGGCGGCACACTCACCGGCGCACTGACGCTGGCGGCGGATCCCGCCGGCTCCATGCAGGCCGCGTCGAAAAAATATGTCGACAATCAGGTGTTGACCGCGTTGCCGAAATCCGGTGGCCTGCTATCAGGCGCCCTGTCCCTGGCCGCCGATCCCGCGACATCGTTGCAGGCCGCGACCAAGCAATACGTCGACGCCCAGGTCACGACTGCAGTGCCCAAGGCTGGAGGCGCCCTCTCCGGTCCGCTGACGCTGGCGGCAGACCCTTCGGGATTGCTGCAGGCAGCGACTAAGCAATACGTCGATGGACAGGTGGCGACAGCAGTCCCAAAAGCTGGCGGCACGCTCTCCGGTCCGCTGACCTTGGCGACCGATCCCGCCGGGTCGCTGCAGGCAGCGACAAAGCAGTATGTGGATATCCGGGTATCACGCTCCGGCGACACCCTCACCGGACCGCTTGTGCTTGCCGGGGATCCAGCTACGCCGCTACAGGCGGCAACCAAGGCCTATGTCGACAACCAGACGGCAAACGCACTGCAGAGGTCAGGCGGTGCGCTGACCGGCGCGCTGACGCTATCGGGAGATCCGACTTCTTCGAGCCAGGCTGCAACAAAGCACTATGTCGATACCCAGCTGATCGCCTCGCTGCCGATCAGCGGCGGCACATTGACCGGTGCATTGACACTCCCATCCAATCCGACCGCCGCTCTGCAAGCGGCGACGAAGCAGTACGTCGACAACCAGATCACCACCGCCGTGCCAGTCGCAGGCGGAACCCTCACGGGCCCTCTGACTCTGGCGGCAGATCCGACCTCGCTGCTACAGGCGGCCACCAAGCGTTACGTGGATGTCGCCGGCGGCACCGCCGGTGTGATCAATGTGAAGGCGTCGCCGTACAATGCGCAGATCAACGGCACGACCGACGACACCGCTGCGTTCAAGGCGGCATATCAGGCAGCTCCCGCAGGATCGGTGATCTACGTACCGAATGGTGTCACCGTCCTGCAGAATCCAAATAGCTGGGGAATACCGGTCACCAAGCGGGTGAAGTGGATTGTCGACGGTACTTCGTTGCCCGATGGAACGCCGCTCGCCAACGGGATTCCAGGTGGAGGTGGGCCGGCCAACAATTTCCTGCCGGGCCTCGTGGTCGGCAACAGTGGTCAGAGCGTGGAGATCTCGCAGAGTGGCTCCTTACCTGGCGACTTTTCTGTCCTTCACTCATCATACATAGTCAATCACACTGGTGGACCGACAGGTGGCGCGGTCAGCACGAATACGCGCAACGAGACGATAATATACAACAGCCCCAACAACTTCGTCTGGGGCGGGCTCGACAGGTTGCTGTGGTGCGGCATACAAAGTCAGGCTGGGCATGTTGCCCAGCACGTTGCCCGCTATGTGCAGACTATTCGACAGAATATCGGAACCGATTCATCGGGCAAGCCGCTGCCACAGCCTGAGCTTTGGACAGCGTGTCTCGAGTATCGGGATACGACCGGTCAGCCATCAAGCTGGGCCAGCGCTTCGCTGACTGTCGAGATGGACTGGATTGGCAATGGTCCGGACGACGGCAACGCACGACAGATCCAGTCCCTCGTCATTGCTCAGCATGATACCGCCGGCGCGCCAGTAGAGGTATCCACGGTCGTTGGCATCTACCTGGCAGGTGGGTCCACCGGGCACGTCTATCGGGTGTTCGGCATCAATGTGCCGTTTTCTACGGCCGTCCTGGACACTACCTCTGCCCAACAACTGCCCGGAGCAGCGGCCATTCGCATGGCAGCAGGTCATGCGATCGCCTTTGAACCCACCGCCGCCTGCCGCCTGTCCTATGACAGCACGACGAACACGCTTCGCTGGAATCAGGGCACATTGTCCTACGTTGTCGGCAAGGGGATCACCGTTGGCTGGCTGAATGTATACAGCGGCAATGCCTCCCTTGCGAATTACCTGTCCGGCAACATGGTTTTTCTTGTCGGCAGTGGCTCGCCCTACACGATCACGCTTCCCGCTGCGAGTTCAGTCGCGGCCGGCACCGGCTACACCTTCTCGGTTCTCGGCTCGGCCCCGGTGACGATCGCCACCTCCGGCAGCGATACGATCGACAACGGCCCGCTCACGCTGCGCCCGAACGACCGCTACCACGTCGTTTCCGACGCCAGCTTGGCCTGGCGTGAGATCTTCCGGACCAACGCCGTCAACCCGCACTTCTCCGCTCCGCCGATCCTTCCTTCGTACACCGTGGCGTCACTTCCTGCGTCACCTGGTGCCGGAGCGAAGGCCTTCGCCAGCAATGGTCGGAAGCCCAGCGAAGGCACGGGCGCAGGCTCCGGTGTCGAGGTCTTCTATGACGGCAGCCGTTGGATCTCGGTCTGCAGCGGCTCAACGGTCGCTGCATGAGTCCTTCGCATCCCAGCCCTAACGTTGTCCGTTTGGTGAGATGAAGCGATGCCAACGATTTCGCAGCTGCCGTCTATAGCTCTGGTCACGCCATCGGATGAGATTCCCGTCAATCAGGCCGGGGCAACACATTCGGTGAGTGTCGGTACGCTGCTGGCAAGCATGCAGCCTGCTGTCATCAGCGAGTCGGGCATGCTTCTCGGCCGCGTCAGTCTCGGCCCAGGCGGCCCTGAATCGATTGCGGTCGGAATTGGCTTGCTCCTCAATGACGGCACTCTTGCCGCTTCGGGATTGGACCACGCCACCTACCCGCTGCAAACCGATTTGCTGCCTGCCGATCAGGTTGTGCTCAACAGCGCCGGCGATCCGAAGCTGCTGTCGCTGTCGTTGCTGCGGGGGCTCTTTTCCGCCGGAGCAAACATCGCGATCAGCTCTTCGGGCACCATCTCCGCGAACGTGGCCGGAGAAGCCTCTTCCGGTCAAGGCGGCATCTACAGCATCACCAGCCTGGCACCCGTCACAACCATAGCGGCGAGCGACCTGGTCGCCATCAGTCAAGGCGGCACCGATCATACGATCAGCTATGGCAACTTGCTGGATGGCCTGACGATTGACATGGCGCAGCCCGCCGTCGCTGCTACCGACACCGATGCGCTATGGGTCGCTCAGGGCAGCAACACCATGCTGCGGCAGACCTTCGCAGCGGTCTGGTCGTGGCTGACCGCCAAGCTACCTTCGTACCGGCTGCCAGTGGTCGAGGTCACCCACGACACGACTCTGGATGCCACGATCCATAACGGCAGGATCCTGGTGTGCAGCCAGCCAGTCACGCTCAGCCCTGTACTCTTGAACCTGGGCGACGGCTTCTTCTGCGACGTCATCAATCTGAGCAGTGCCAGCGTCACCTTTGGTGCTGGTATTATCGCATCGTCGGGCTCCTCTTCGCTGCCAGCCGGGCAGGCTGCCGCGCTGCGCGCTATCAACTACTCTGGCGGCAGTGCCGTATTCGCTCTGGTCGCAGGTTCCGGGGCTGGCGCAAACCCGCCGGCTCTGCCGGGCCAGGTCACCGGCCTCGACACCGGCGGCCCGACCACCAGCAGCATCATGCTGACCTGGTCGGCACCGGGTTCAGGCGGCGCGGTCAGCAGCTACGCCGTCCAATACCGCGTCAGTGGCGGGTCCGCATGGACCACATTTGCCTCCGGTCTCTCGATCACGAGCGAGACGGTCACCGGACTTGCGACCGGAACATCGTATGATTTCCAGGTTTACGCGATGAACTCCGCGGGCGCCGGCCAACCGTCAGCGGTCGCCAGCGCCAGCACTGCGTCCGCATTGGGCGCCGTGACCTCGGTCACCTGGAATATGGTGCCATCGGGCAGTTACACGCACGGCGCCGGGTCGATTGGCATGAACGTGCATGTCAATCCGGCAAATGTCCCAGTCCAGTTCGGCTTCTCGACCTCCTCCATCACGCCTCCCACGAGCTGGACTATAGCTACGTATGTCAATACCGACCTGTGGGGCGCCTATGTGTCCACACCGGCAACAGCAGGCACCTGGTATGCCTGGGTCGAGGGCACGGACGGCAGCAGGCCGACGGTCTATCCGGTCGCATTCACGGTTACCTGACGATGAGTGTCGCGTTCGTCGCACCGGGCAGGCCGATGAGAGTCGACCCTGGGCAATTTGCACTCTGGCGCCCCCTGCGCGCGGGTTTATCCGTGGCGGGCGATGGCTCCTTCAGCGGGCCGTGGCCAAACGCCATCGCCGGTCTGTCGGGATGGTGGGACGCAGGCAGCCTGTCAGATGCACTCGGCCCTGCCGGCACTCCGGTCAGTGGCTGGAACAACCCCGTCGCCAGCCTGCAAGACAAGTCTGGCAACGGCACTGCACTGACGCCCTATTCCTTCGCGACCGCCGCAGGACTGCCGGCCATGACACCGCACCTGTCGGGGCTGTTGGGCGGGCTTGGCCGCGTGGCGGGAGGATCGGGAACCCGCGCACCTGCTCTCGATCCCGATCTCGGTTTCCGGATCGCCAATGCTTCGCTCCAGAGCGGTGCAAGCTGGACCCGCTGTCTGGTCTGGTCTCGTCCGAACTGGCGGCAGAACTCCGGGCATGATGCCAATCCGGTCACGCTGATAGCGTCTGGCAATACGCCAGTGCTTCAGACAGGCGGTGCAACTGGGCAAGGTCAACTGCTCCTGTTTCCAGGCGGCGGTGGTCAGACCACATTGACCAGCACACTCACGCGCCGCCACACGCACTCGATCGTCATACGGAACCGGCCGGGTATCGGTGTCGACGCATGGCTGGATGACGTGCAGGTCGCCAACAGCGTGGGTAACCCCCTGATCTCCACCAGCCCTGCGCCGATGACACTGCTGCACGACACCACGCTGCTGGGAGGCGCGCAGTGCTGGTTCCATGAGGCGGCAACCTGGGAGAGGGCGCTCTCGGACGCGGAAGTGGCCACCCTCCTCCAATGCGCCAATCGCTGGAGCCGCGGCCCGCGTCGTGGAGTCCTTCTGGTCGTCAACGGGCAATCGAACGCCATCAACTACGCCATGAACGACGGGGCGGCACAGCTTCTCGCGCAGGGCATTGCCTGGCACCTGGGCGCGCTCGCCTACAATGTCCTCGCCACAACCGGGAATCCGGCCACCTATACCATGCAGAGCGGGCATGGCCTGTATCCTGCGGTGAATGGCGCTTATCCCGGCAGCTTCCTCAACAATCCGAATGATGGCTCCAGCCCTTCCACTTGGCAGTTGGGCGACGACGGCCTGGCGACCGAAGCGGCGCTTTATGCCCTGTCGGCGGAGGATCAACAGGACATCTGCGCGCTGATCTGGCCCTGGAACGAGACCGATAGTTTGCGGAGCTACAGCGAGAAGCCGACATTCCTGCTGGCAGCCGAGCGCTTCCTGTCTCTCGAGCGGGGCATGCTTGGCCGCGCGGCAAGCGATCTGCCGTTGATCTGGTGGAACGCCATTCCGTATGGCATCACCAGCGGCATGCAGATGCACCGGGAGGTGGTCGCGGCAATGGCGGCCGATCCGGCGCAGACCGTGGTCATCGGCAATCCGCAGACCAGCGATAGCAACCCGCGGGGATCCTCCTGGGATCCGACGACAGGCATAGCTACCGGTGGCGACACGGCTCACCGCGACAGTACGGACAATCAGCACTTTGCCCGGCTGGCCGCGCCGGTGGTGGCGCGCGCTGTCCTGAAAAGTGGCCGCGGCGACACGTTGAACCAGATCCCAGCCGGCCTGCCTGCGACGGGTGGCCCGAGAATCATGCACGCCTATCGCCAGAGCAGCACCGTTCTGATCCTGACGATCCAGCATGATGCGGGAAGTGATCTGATCGTGCCATTGCAGGCGGCGGCTGGAGCAGGATTCTCCGTGATGGATGGCGGGTCCATCGACTATCCAGGGGCCATCGTTCCTGCCGTTGGCTGCTCGCGCATCGATCCCACGCATCTGCGGCTGACGCTTGCCCAGGCGCTGCAGAACGCCAGCACGGCATGCACGCTGTATTACCCGTATGGAAATTCCACCATCGGGCGAGGCAACGCGATCACCGACAATTTTTCGTCACTGGTGCCGCCAGCGGGATGGGATATCGCTGGCGACCTCGGAAGCGCCTGGCGGCTGGATTTTCCTCTTGCCGCCACCGCCACGCCAATCGCTCTCAGCGATACCCCAGGCTGACCATGAGCGACTTCGACCGGATCTTCGACTTCGTGGTCGGCAGCGAGGGCGGCTTTACCGACAATCCCGCCGACCCAGGCAACTGGACAGGTGGCAAGATCGGCGCCGGAGAGTGTCGCGGAACAAAGTTTGGAATCAGCGCAGGAGCGCATCCTGATCTGGACATAGCCAATCTTATACCAACCGTCCTAACCACTGACCGATGCCCATTCGCGGGTTCCGATTGACCGAATGCGATCTGGATCGTCGGTCAGAAACCGCCAGGCTTTACGGCATGCCTCGACAATAGCGTCGTAAGTGTCCCAGACGACGGCG
>JBGPND010000024.1:0-39578 GCA_041487355.1 Acetobacteraceae bacterium
GACCGACGATCCAGATCGCATTCGGTCAATCGGAACCCGCGAATGGGCATCGGTCAGTGGTTAGGACGGTTGGTATAACAGCGAGCGCGGTGCGCTGCCGGCTGACCATCCGGCGTTCGGCAAGTCAGCCGGGACCGAGGGCGCCGCGGCTTATGTCTGCCGCCGCGACGTCTGCGGGCTGCCGATTACGAAGCGGGAGGTATTAGCGGGGAGATTGGGGCGGAGAAACTGATCGTGGAGGGCCGGTATTACGAGGCGTGGACACAATTGGAGTGGGTTCTTGAAGGAGCGTCGCTCAGAGTTGCGCTCATAACGAACTACGCGTGTCGACGTCGGCTGCCGCCCATCCTCGAGACGCTTTCGATGACGGAAAAAAGCGAAGCGGTCGTGAGGCCGAACAGAACCACACCATTGAGCGCCTCCACGGCGCCCATCATTTGCCAATGGGGTTCAAGATAGATACTGGCGTGGCCGTAGGTAGTCATCGCGCTCAACGAATAGAGCATCGCGGACCTCGCATCCGGGAGGGCGCCCAGCAGGATATAAGCGATGCCCCAGGCACCCGCTTCGAACGCGTGCAGCGTCGTGATCAGCAGGACGGTGACTCCCATGATCAATGGGAACACGAAGCTGAATCGGCGGCGGCCGGCCGCGCGCTCGAGCCGGCCGACAACCGCATCCCGAATCAAGACGAGGCCGAATACGTGCATCGTCACGGTCAGCATTATGAGCGGTAAGCTCGCGAGCCAGTTGGTGTACCAGCTTGGCAAATCGCCAGACACAGGCGCGCTCAATCTGCCTTCGTCGACGGCACGTCGCCCAGCATGCCCGCCAGGATCACGGCCATAAGCTTGCGCATCTGTTTCCCTCCTCGACCGAGACTTCCTGGATGACCAGCGCTGTCGATGTGTAGCTGGGAACCCAAGACATTGGGTTGATCCAGATCAATGCGAAGTACGGGAGCTGGAGAGATATGCCGAAGGCGCTGTCACGTTGGCAGGGCTAGCAGTAATATACACCAACCGCACAGCGTCGTACCGTGCGTCGCGCCACCCCGGCGGCACTTACGGGCGTGAGCGGTCGTCCGACTACGGCCTCGGCAGTCGCGATGAAATGGTAGCCGGGACTCGCGAGCCGTTCTCCTGCCAGCCCAAGAAATCCGGCAATGCCGGCCAACAAAATGAATCCCAGTATCTTCGACACCATTCGCCTCCTATGGGATAAACTGCTTTGGTAGTTCGTCGATATCGGTGAGGTCTTTCGGATCGACCTTCTCAGCGTTGGTCGCGTTGTGGAATCCAAAATCATCGGCTGCGACCTCGCTACCGGTCTTCCAGTCCCTGATCTGGACGCTGTATTGCGGCCCCTGGTCAACTTGCTTAGCGGTGATGACATATCGGCACGGATATGGCCGCGCACCCTGCGCGATCCAAATCTGCCAATCGACTTCCTTGGTTCGAAACGCGAGATGATCGCATTCAGTGCCGCCGATCACACCGCTGCCGAGATCTTTTACATCGACCACATCTGGCATCAATTGGTCGTAGACATCCGACAGAAGGAGATCAGCGCCGGGCACGGGTTTTTGGTACTTATCCCTCAACTCGTCAACAAGATGATCCAGTGTGCCGGGCGCGTCCGCTTGGGCATAGACATTGGCTTCCCCGTGCAGCACGGTCAGCGTCTTTCCGTCAAAGATCATCTCGACGTCGGAAAAGCCACCAGCACGCTTTGCGCGAATCCTATCAGGCCGGCTGAGATCGACTGTTCCCGAACTCGCCAGCAGGAGCTTCTGATGATCCTTCGTGACGAACTCCAGGTTGGTGTCGTATCCAAACGATATGGTTTTTTGCGACGCCATATAGTCAGACATGGCCTTGAGCAGGCCCTTCGCCTCTGACTCCCCGGCTTTCGCGCCCACCGACATTCCCAAACCAGCAACCAACGCCAGCGCCACAGCGAATATGTTGGCCGTAGAAATTGCAGCCAGCCTGCCGGTTCCGTTCGTCATCTGAGAATTCCTCCATGAAGGTTGTTGCCCGATCGGCATATGCCCACGCGACAGCCGACTTATCGATTGCGGTGGCCAACTTATTGATTTGAGATTGCCGTCACACGTGCCTCACGGACTTGATCAGGAGTTCGTCGCCGCAAAGGCTGAGTGGCTGAGGCCTCCCCTGCCGTCGGCGTCGGGACTCGGTCGAGCGGAAGGCGGTCGCCTCCGTCAGCTTCCTGGTCGGCCCGCGCGGGCGTGGCACCCGCGCGGCCGTGTGAAGTGAAACCAGGTGGCTCATGCAACGTTCCTCAGTTTGCATCTTGCGCCGCGCGATATGCGTCCGTCAGCTTCTTCTCGTCCTCCGGCGTCAGCTTCGGCGGATCGACTGCGATCGTCAGCTTGTCGAGCTTGCCGGTGAACTTGAACGGCACCTGGTAGTCCTGATCGTCCACCGGCGTGCCGGTGTCCGCGCCGACATCGAAGGTCTCATCCCAAGGCAGGGTCAGCGGAATGGTGCGCTCCATCGTCTGGGTTGAGACCACCTTGCCGTCCACTTTCAGCGTTCCTGTGCCGGGGCGGCCGATGCCGCTCATGTCGTTGAACGCCAGCGTCGCGAAGCCGAGGCCGTCATACTTGAAGTCGTACTCGATCGTGTGCTTGCCGGGTGCCAGCGCCTCGGTGCCTTCCCAGCGCACGCGCTTCAGGTCCAGCAGGTTCCACAGGAATATCGGCTTGCCTTTCAGCAGATACAGTCCGTATCCGCCGAACCGCCCGCCGCCCGTGACGATCATGCCGTCGGCGCCGCCCTGCGGCACGTCGATATCCGCCGTGATCGTGTACGACGTGTTGAGCAGGCTCGGCGCTGCGCCGAACGGTATGCCTGTGACGGAGTCACCCGAGTAGGTGAAAACTCTGCGGCCTCCCGTCAGAGAAGGGCGCGGCGTCACCAACCGCGTCGCCGCCGACGCATCCAGCGGCAGCACCTGATACCTGGCGAATTCGGCAAACATCAGGTCCGTCATCTCCCGCATCTTGGCGGGATTGGCCGCGGCCACGTCGGTGTACTGCGTCCAGTCATGCTGGACGTCGTACAACTCGAACTGGTACGCGGTGGCGGGATTCAGGATCGCCTTGCCCAGCAGGTCCCATGGCGGACGGACGGGAACCGCGCTCAGCATCCAGCCGTTGTCGTAGAGCCCCTGCACCCCCATCATCTCGAAGTACTGAGTGTGGTGCGGCGATGATACCTCGGCGTTGGCCTTGTCGAAGGTATAGGCGAGGCTCACGCCCTCGATCGGCTTCTGCGCGATGCCGTCAACCATCACCGGCGCGGGGATACCGGTGACTTCCAGCAGCGTCGGAACGATGTCGGTCACATGGTGGAACTGCCAGCGGATGCCACCTTTGTCGGTGATTCCCGCCGGCCACGAGATCGCCATGCCCTGGCGCGTGCCGCCGAAGAACGACGGCACCTGCTTCGTCCACTTGTAGGGAGTGTCGAACGCCCAGGCCCACGGCACCGCCATGTGGTTGTAGGTCTGGTCCGATCCCCAGGCGTCGTAGAACTTCATCTGCTCGGCCACCGGCAGCTCGACCCCGTTGAACTGCATCAACTCGCTGGGCGTGCCATTGGGCGAGCCTTCCGCCGAGGCGCCATTGTCGCCGCTGATGTAGATGATCAGCGTGTTGTCCAGCTTGCCCATATCCTGGACCGCCTGGATCACGCGACCGATCTCATGGTCCGTGTAGGCCAGGTAGGCGGCATAGACGTTCGCCTGGCGGATGAAGAGCTTTTTTTCCTCGTCATTGAGGGTATCCCAGCTCTTCAGCAGCTTGTCCGGCCAGGGCGTCAGCTTCGCGTCCTGTGGGATGACCCCGAGCCGCTTCTGGTTGGCGAAGATCTGGTCGCGCAGCGCGTTCCACCCCTTGTCGAACAGGTGCATGTCGCTGATCTTCGTGATCCATTCCGGTGTCGGATGATGCGGTGCGTGGGTGCCGCCCGGCACGTAGTACAGCAAGAACGGCATCGACGGGTTGATGTCGTTCAACTGGTTCAGCCAGTGGATGGCGTCATCCGCCATCGCGGTGGTCAGGTTCCACCCGGGATGCCCGACATAGGGGTCGATCGCCGTGGTGTTGCGGAACAGGTTCGGCTGCCACTGGCTGGTGTCGCCGCCGACGAAGCCATAGAAGTACTCGAACCCCATGCCGGTGGGCCACTGGTCGAACGGGCCGGCCTGACTCGCCTGGTAGACGGGCGTATTGTGCTCCTTGCCGAACCAGGAGGTACGGTAGCCGTTCTCGAGCAGAATGCGTCCGATGGTCGCGCTGTCCCGACCGATGACGCTGTCGTAGCCGGGGAAGCCTGAGGACGTCTCGCTGACCACGCCGAAGCCCACCGAGTGATGGTTGCGCCCGGTGATCAGTGCGGCTCGGGTTGGCGAGCACAGCGCTGTCGAATGGAAGTTGGTGTAGCGCAGCCCGTCCGCGGCGATGCGGTCCAGCGCCGGCGTCGGGATGACCCCGCCGAAGGTGGACGGCGCCGAGAAGCCGACGTCATCGGTCATGATGAGCAGGACATTCGGCGCGCCCTTCGGTGGCACCACGCGCATCGGCCACGCCGGCGCGGACTGTGCGGCGTTCAGCTCGACCCGGCCGCGGAATGGTTGCGGCGGCGGAGGAAGATAGCGGCCATCGATCGTTGTCGTGGCGTCGGGCGAGCCGGGCACTCCGTTGATCTGTTGGGCCCGGGCCGCTGGGATCGCAGCGATCAGGAGGGCGAACGCCAGGAAAACCTGACGAAGTTGAGACTCCGACTTCATGTAACAGGCCATGATGTCTTCCCCCTGTCGGCGTTGGTGCGCGTCTGCATGATGCTTCGGCAATTGCTTTTCGCACATATCTCTCCCCCTTGACCTATCTCTCCTCATGACTCCCCTCATTTTGAACAGCACATTACTGTGACCTGGCTGGCTGTGACTCTCCAGGATACTCGTTGTTGTTCGTAGCGGACCGTGTCACTCCCCCGGGCGGCCCACTCGACTTGCCACGCTTGGCCAAGGCGGGCTGCGACCGCTCAGCATTCTATTCTGCTTCTTTGGAATCATGGGGTAAAAATGAGGGGATGCTTGAGCTATTTCCCCCCTTCGGCAGTTCGCATTGATCTAGATCAACCCAATGTCCTGGATTCCCAGCTACGCATGCACCGCACCGGTCATCCAGGAAATCTCGGTTGAGGAGGGAAGCGGATGCGCAAGCTTATGGTCGTGATCCTGGCCGGCATGCTGGCCGGCGTGCCGTGGGCGAGGGCAGACAATCCCAAGGTGCAGCTGATGTTTGTGCAAGTTGCCGACGACATGAAGGCGGACTCCACGACATTGCGGCTCGTCGGCGTCGCGCAGCAGACGCTGTATTTCTCGGATCGTCCGGTTCGCACGGCCGGACACCTGACGATGGCCGGCTACCTGGACGAATGGAAGGCCACCGAAGGTCCGGACAATTTCGGCAGCGATCCACCGAACGCCACTCTGTCGGTTTATGAGCCGGGGCAGGCGATGAACAGCCTTGCGGTGATCGTCATCAGCCATCCGGTCGTGGACGGGCGGGACCTAGTCTACAGCTACAAGCTTATCCAGGGCACGATGCCACAGAACGGCGGCGCCACATCCTTGTTCATCGACTGGATCGGAGTGGGCGGCGGTGTCGGCGTCGGGTTCCACGGCGTTGGCGCCGGTGCGCGCGGCGTCGGCCGGCGATAACTGGCGGCCACGCCTGCAAGGCGCCGCGGAACTCGCCTGCCGCCGCCGTTGATCCGGCGTGGGCCAGCACTTGATCCGGAAATCGCATCTTGTGCGGCCCAACACTGGTGGGATAGACTGATCAGGGAATGAAACTGCCATGTCTCGCCCAATCGGTATTGCGACTGTGCTCACTGTGCTGCTTGCCTTCGGCGCTCCGGAAGGAGTCCGAGCCGAAGAGCCAGATTCTCGGCCGGGCTTCAGCTTCGAATTGGTACCCTATATCTGGCTGCCAACAGTAGACATCACAACGAAATATCCAGTGCTTGGCGGCGGCACAGCGACGACGACATTATCGGCGGGCCCAGGGGAATACATTCCCAAGATCAATTTCGGAGCAATGCTCGCAGGTGAGGCGCGATATGACCGATTTTCTCTTCTGACGGATATATTGTACCTGAACGCCAGTACGACCATGAGTAACATAAAGTCATTTGACTTTGGTGTTACGAGCATTCCAGTGGATAGAGTTCTGACCACCAGCACGAGCACCAGGATCCAGAGCACCATATGGACCCTTGCGGGCGGCTACACTGTGGCCGAGGGCACCTGGGGCAATGTGGATCTGATCGGGGGGTTAAGACTTCTTGCGGTGAGCGAGACGACGAACTTCAGCCTGGCGGTGGATATAACGCGTCCGGACGGCAGTATCGCTCTTGGCCGCACTGGTGGTCTATCGGCCGGCAGGAGCATCTGGAATGGCATCGGTGGCGTGCGTGGCCGTTTGTATCTCGGGGATGCCGACTGGTTCGGCGGCGGTAAATTCTTCATACCCTATTATTTTGATATTGGTGCCGGCGGTTCGGACCTGACGTGGCAGGCATTCAGCGGTCTGGGCTACCAGACCAACCGGATCGGCGTGTCGGTTGGCTATCGATTTCTTTCCTTCCAGCAAGGCAGCAGCTCGGTCGTTCAGAAGATGACGCTTGGCGGTCCCATCATCGTCGCGAACTTCAGATTTTAGCGCCGCTGACTGCGACATGGCGCGAGCCGTGCTTCGATGAGCAAGGCTCATGAATACCTTGGGTGAGGAGGCCTTCCCTCACGTCAGCGTCAGGGCTCGGTCGAGCGGAAGGGAGGCGCCTCCGCCAGCTTCCTGGTCAGCGCGCGCAGGCGTGGCATCCGCGTGTCCGTGTCGGCGCCGAGGCCCACGCGTGCGAGCCGTTCGCTGACGAATGCGGTCACGTCCGCCTGGGTGAGACGCCCAAGCAACGACTAAGGCTTGCCCGGGTCTACCATCGCGTTGACCGCGGCAAGCGCGTTCGTCATCTGCGCGACGCAGTCGTCGATCCAGGGCTCGTGCAGATTCTCCGGTGGGCGCCGGTTGCGCTCGTAGGCTGCGTGGAGACCTTTGTCGCACGCGTCCATCATGCTCCCGCTCGAACTCTGCCAGACCTCGTGCCCTGGTGATGCGTCCGCTTACAGTGGGCGATCCGACGGAAAGGTCACAGCAATGCCCGCGAACAGTTACATCAGGCCCACGGTTTCTGCCGCACCGGCAAGCCCTCCCGTGCTCATCCCGCAGCCGCCGATCGCTCCATCGCTGCCGCCGTTGCATGTAGTCGACCTGATGACCGTCGGCGGATCGGCGGTGTTCGGCGCGCGGTGGAAGGCGATGGAGGCGAAGATCGTCGAGTGCCCGGCGCTGACCGACTCCATGCCCGAATTCAAAACGACCTACGACATAGCGCCGCATGCCGAAATCAGCGGCTTCGACGATACGGCCTGGCCGGAGGTCGCCGCGACGGACCTGGGCGCAAGGCGAGGCGGCGGCATGGTGTCGTTCGTCTGGTTCCGCGCGACCCTGACGATACCGGCGAATGCCGCGGGTTTCGATACCGTCGGCGCGAAAGCGGTGCTGACGGTGAACGTCGACGATTACGCGGAAGTCTGGGTCAATGGGGCACTGCCGCGGGCGGCCGGCAGGCCCAGCCCGGCCACGATCCAGGGCTTCAATATGCCCAATCGCCTGGTGCTCCGCGATACCGTCGCCCCGGGCGACAAATTCGAGATCGCGGTGTTCGCCATCAACGGGCCGATTTCGGCCGCGCCGGCAAATTTCCTCTGGTTTCGCGAGGCGAAGATCGAGTTCTATCGCTGACGGCGTGTGCTCGAAGGAGCTGTGTCAGCCTCACGCCACTGCATCCAGGTGGGCCGAAAGCGCGGATACCGCGGGATCGGTTCCGCTTCTAAACCGCGTGACATCGTGTTATTGGTCAAAGTCATAGGAAAATACTCATGGCCGACACTGAGATAAAATCGATCTTCGATATTGAGCCGGATGAGGCGGCTGCCGACGCGGCGGCTGATGCTGAGATCGAGGCAGGGCGGTTCGTCCCTCACGACAAAGTGGTCGAATGGCTGAAATCGTGGGGCACGCCGAACGAGTCGCCTTGCCCAGAGCCGGAGCCTCGTTGAACAGGGTCATTTGGTCGAGTCCGGCGCTGGCTCAGCTTCGGTTCATCCGCGCATACGTCGAGCAATTTAATCCGAGGGCGGCCCGCGAGTTGGCGGAGGGTCTTATCGCGGCCGGCAACAGTCTTGTGGATTTTCCGCACCGTGGCCGGGCTGTGCCGGGAACTGATACCAACCGCCGTTGCTGCTGACTCTTGTCGCCGCTCCCTCGCCGTCATGGCCGGGACAAGCCCGGCCATGACGGGAAAAGCGAGCGCTGACCAAGGGTCATTGATTCGGGCGGTTGGTATGACACGAGAGAATTGGTCACGGCCTACCCCTACATCATCCGGTATCGCATTGTCGGTGATACCGTTCGTATTCCACGCGTCCGCCACACCTCACAGCGGCCGACCACCCCTGACGTCCTCGGGCGGTGGGTCGTCCGCGTGTCTGGCGACTGGCGTCAGCCTCGGCGCACGTAGGGACGAACGGCATCGAGCAGCTGTGCGGACGGTGCGAGCCGCGGTCCCTCGCCCTCGTCGACCGGCGGCACGATCGTCACGTGCCAGGTGGGCAACGTCCGGAGCGACGCCCGCGCCTGGGGGTGGTCCAGGAGCGGTTGGTTCAGCGATGGCGCTACGATCACCGGCGTGCCCCGACCTATCGCCTCGGCGACGACGGACAGCGCCAGGTTGTCGGCGATGCCGTGTGCGAGCTTGTTGAGCGAATTGAAGCTGCACGGCGCGAACAGCACCACCCCGCGCGGCGGTCGGGGACGGATGGCCAAATCGAGGTATGACTCGACAACCCGCACCCCCTCAACGTCCGCGAGCTCGCGCGGTGCGATCAGGCGCGAGGCGTTCGGCGTCGGCAGCGCGATGACGGTGGAAAAGCCGAGCCCGACCAGCCCACGCAGAAGGTCGGGACAGCGCGCCGCCGTCGTCGTGCCGCTGAGCACCAAATAGGCTACGTCAAAATATTCGCCGCCAGCCGCGTCGCCAAGGCTCATTCTCGCTCTCCCTACCCGGCCGCTTCCCGGGGTGGTCGGTTCCCAGGCCGCTGTCGCATTGCATGAATTCGGGACTGCCTCGCTCTCGGCTAAGGTTCAGCCGGTTACTTCAGCCGCTCGTTAACCGTCTTCCAAACTGATCAGGGTGGCAGTCTATCGCCTTCATGCTGGCGAAAAGAATGCCGCCGGAAGTCTGGTGGCGTTTGCTACATAATGGTGCGCGACTGGCGCGAGATTGCCGCGTCGCCGCGCTCCTCGCAATGACAGGCGGGGCGGGCGCGCGCTCGGCAGCGTAAACCTGTCAGGCCGCCGCCCCGCAGCATTTCTTGTACTTCTTGCCTGACCCGCAGGGGCAGGGCTCGTTGCGGCCGACCTTGCGCACGCGCGCCGGCTCCGCACTGTCGAACAGCGCGCTTTCGCCATCCTGCCAGAACAAATGGACGGCCGCGGCGACAGCGGGCAGCGCAAGGATGGCGATTCGGCGGTCCTCGAACGACAGCTTTGCACCGCCCTCGCCCGCCATTTCCGGTATCAGCGCGAGGATCGGCAGCAGGACTCGCTCTGCCACCCGCTTCCTGCGGACCAGCGGTTCCCACGCGGCTTGGCGAAGCCCCACGCCACGCATGAAGCCGCGCGCCCACAACGCGGCCTCCAGCTCGCCGACATCATGGTTGATCCAGGGAACGATCAACTCCGGCCGCTCCAGCGCGGCCTCGAGCGCCGCGTGATGGCGGGCCAGCAGGTCACTCGCCAGGGCGTCATGCTCCGGCGTGTCGAACAACGGCTCCTCGGCGGCGGCGCCCCAGATCTCCGGCAGGAATTCCGCCGGCGCCACCCGCACCGGCCCGGCGGCGAGCGCGGTGAGAAATCCGTCTGCCTCCTCCAGGCACATCGTGCCTGTCGCGACCATTCGCCAAAGCACCACTTCCAGCCAGGCCAGCTCATCGCCGGTCGGCGCCTCCCCCGGCCCGCTCGCCGGGTCAGCGGACCAGCCGACGCTGGCCACCGGATCGTCGATCGGCACCAGGGAATCGACGACGAAACGCTGTGGATCGTCCGGGTTTGCCGCCGCTGCGTGGGTCCGCTCCAACCAATCCCGCCGATCCACGTCGCGCTCGAACATTGGCACCCGTCCGGCGTCCCAGCCGCGCCGCACGCGCTCGATCCAGTCGGTGAGGCCGAGCAGCATGATGGCATCCTGCCATCCCATCCAGGCCCAGCTTTCCGGCGCTGCCAGTTCCTCCCGGTCGAACCGGTCCAGCAGCTCCAGCAACCGGTCCCGCGAGGCGCGGCCCTCCCACACCAGGCGGGCCAACGCAGACAGCAGCGCTGACCGCACCTCGCTGTCCACGGCCGGATCGGCCGCAACCGCGCATACCGCCGCATCATCGCCGTCAAACAGGCCAAGCAGCAGTCGGGCGACGGTCGAGACCCGGCCCTCGCCGAACATCCACTCCATCTCCAGGGCCGGCCGCTTCAGCAGTGCCAGGAATGCCGGACAGGCGCTGGTCTCGCGCGCCGCGGCGAGTGTGTGGAGGCCGAAGCGAAGCAATCGCTCCTCGCGCGGCAGCGGCAGGTAGCCACCGGCCATGCGTTGCGCCACAGCGATAACCGCTGGCGCCAGGGAGGCAGCCTCCTGGACGGCAGCCCGCAGCGCCGGTTCCGGAATGCCCTCGGCGCTTTCCAGTGCGATTCGGATCTCATCGGCATTCATGCGCTCAGGCTATGCCACTAAGCCTATCCCCGCCAGCCGCCCCTTTTTTCGAACGTTTGACGCAATGGCCGACCAATGCATTCGTTGTCATTGCGAGCGGAGCGAAGCAATCTCGTGGGAATGACGCACGAGATTGCTTCGCTCCGCTCGCAATGACAGTGGGCCAATCGACCAATTTCCCTCATTCACTCGATCGCTCCCTGCCCTTGACAGCCGCCGCCGCCCGGCGCTGGCATCTGCACTGGACGTCAGGAGCAACACCACTGCCACAGCTTTCGCTGCATTCTCCGATCGGCGACATCACCGTCTCCGAAGACGCGGGGGGTATCGTTGCCGTCGACTGGGGCTGGGGTCGCGATCAGGGCGACACGCCGTTGCTGCGACGTGCATGCGACCAGCTCCACGCCTATTTCGACGGCGAGCTGAGCGAATTCGACCTGCCGCTCGCTCCCTCCGGGACGCCGTACCAGCGCAAGGTCTGGCAGGCGTTGTGCGCGATCTCCTATGGCGAAACCCGCTCATACATCGACATCGCGCAAGTGGCGGGAGGCAGCGCCCGTTCGGTCGGCCAGGCCAACGGCTGCAACCCGATTCCGATCATCATCCCCTGCCATCGGGTTGTGGCTACGACGCATCTCGGCGGCTATTCCGGCGGCAAAGGTCTCGCCACCAAGCGCTACCTGCTCGCGCTCGAAGCGCGCGCGCAACCACTCCTCCAGCCAATCCCTTCCGCGGCCGTCTGATCCGGCCAACGTCACGGAGAACAGCATGATCCAGGCCATCCGCATCCACGCCCCCGGCGGTCCCGAAGTGATGAAGTGGGAGGACGTGCCCCGGCCCGAGCCAGGCCCCGGCGAGGTGCTGATCAAGCAGGAGGCGGTCGGCCTCAACTACATCGACGTCTACTTCCGCTCCGGCCTCTACAAGGCGCCGACCATGCCGCTGATCATCGGTCAGGAAGGCGCGGGCACCGTGACCGCGGTCGGGCAAGGCGTCACAAACATGAAGCCAGGCGACCGTGTGGCCTATGCCGGCGCGCTGGGCGGCTATGCCACCGAGCGGGTGATCGCCGCCGATCGGCTGGTGAAGCTGCCCGCCGGGATCGACTTCAAGACCGCCGCCGCCATGATGCTGCAAGGCATGACGGCGCAGTACCTGATCCGTCGCACCTACGTCGTGAAGGCCGGCGACACGATCGTGGTGCATGCCGCGGCCGGCGGCGTCGGGTTGATCCTTTGCCAGTGGGCGAAGCACCTCGGCGCCACTGTCGTCGGCATCGTCTCGACCGAACAGAAGGCCGAGCTCGCCCGCGCGCATGGCGCCGCGCATACGGTCGTCGGCCATGCCAACCTCGTTGCGGAGGTCAAGCGAATCACCGGTGGTGCCATGGTGCCGGTGGTCTACGACAGTGTCGGCAAGGACACCTGGAATGCCAGTCTCGACTGTCTGGCGCCGCTTGGGCTGATGGTGAGCTACGGCAATGCCTCCGGCCCGGTGCCGCCGGTCGACATCAGCATCCTGGCCGCCAAGGGCAGCCTGTATCTCACCCGCCCGAGCCTCGCCACCTACACGGCAAAGCGCGCCGATCTGGAGAAGGTCGCGGCGGACCTGTTCGACGTGGTATTGAAGGGCGCGGTGAAGATCGAGGTGAACCAGACCTTCCCGCTGAAGGATGCCGCGGCCGCCCACATCGCGCTGGAGTCGCGGAAGACGACCGGCAGCACGGTGCTGCTGCCGTAAGAAGCTAAGTGTCCGCCGCGAAACAATCGCTGCAAACCCTGCCGCGTACTCGTCATCCCCGTGAAAGCGGGGACCCAGGCCCACACAGGGTCCCCGCTTTCGCGGGGATGACGGAACGAACAGCGGTCGTCGTGTTGAGTGGAGCGATTATTTCGTGGCAAGTCCTAAGCTTTAACACGGAGAAGGCCGAGGGCCACGGAGGGCCACTGAGAAAGAAAAACTGCGCGTCGCGCGAAGCGCATTATTCCTACTCAGTGGCCCTCCGTGGCCCGCGGCCTTCTCCGTGTTGAACCTTGCTTCCTGCCAAGCGGTGCCGGTGGTCAGGCATCTGGAGCGATGCTACTGACCACTGATCGATGAGCGAACCTCCCGGCCCCATCCGAACCCCTAGACTCCGCACCAGCGGCCGCACGCGACTGACGGCGCTCATCGTCGCCTGTGCGATGTTCATGCAGAACCTGGATTCCACCGTAATCGCCACGGCGCTGCCGACCATGGCCAAGGCCTTCGGCGCCGATCCGGTGCACATGAACGTGGCACTGACGTCCTACCTGCTGAGCCTTGCGGTGTTCATCCCGGCCAGCGGCTGGGTGGCGGACCGCTTCGGCACGCGCACGGTGTTCCGCGCCGCGATCGCGGTGTTCACCATCGGCTCGGTGCTGTGCGGGCGGGCTGACAGCCTGGCGTTTCTGGTCATCTCGCGCATCCTGCAAGGGATCGGCGGGGCGATGATGGTGCCGGTGGGCCGGCTCGTGCTGCTGCGGACGGCTGCCAAGCAGGAGCTGGTGGCCGCGATGGCCTGGCTCACCGTGCCGGCGCTGCTTGGCCCGGTGCTCGGCCCACCGGTTGGCGGATTCATCGTCACCTATTTCTCGTGGCGCTGGATCTTCGACATCAACGTGCCGATCGGCATTCTCGGCATCGTGCTGGTGAGCCTGTTCGTCGAGGATGTGCGCGAGCCGCCGCGCGGCCGGTTCGACGGTGTCGGGCTGCTGCTCTGCGGCACCGCTCTGTCCGGCCTGATGTTCGGGCTGGAGACCGCCGGGCGAGGAGTGGTGCCGCAAAGCACGACCATGGCCATGATCGGTGTCGGGCTGGTCGCCATCGTCGGCTATCTGCTGCATGCGCGGCGGCATCCGGCACCACTGCTCGATTTTTCGCTGATGCGCCTGCCCTGTTTCGGTGTCGCGCTCTCGGCAATGATGCTGTTCCGCACCGGCATCGGCGCCATTCCGTTCCTGCTGCCGCTGATGCTGCAGGTCGGCTTTGGCGATTCGGCGGTCGAGAGCGGCCTGATCACGTTCGCCAGTTCGGCCGGCGCGTTGGTGATGAAGCCGGCCACGCAGACGACGCTCCGGCTGTTCGGATTTCGCGACACGCTGGTGTGGAACGGCCTGATCTCCGCGGTGATGCTCGCGCTCTGCGCCGCCTTCCGCCCGACCTGGCCGGCGGCGGCGATCTACGCGGCACTGCTGATCGGCGGCTTCTTCCGGTCGTTGCAGTTCACCGCCTACAACACGCTCGCCTATGGCGACGTGCCGCGCTCGCGCATGAGCTCGGCGACCAGCCTGTATGTCACCTGTCAGCAGCTCGCCGCCACCATCGGCATTTCGGCGGGTGCCATGTCGCTGGAGATCTCGATGTCGCTTTCCGGGCACCAAACGCCGCAGCCCGCGGACTTCAGCGTGGCGTTCGTGGCGGTGGCGATGTTCACGCTCGTCGCCGCGCCGATCGCTCTGTTGATGCCGCGCAATGCCGGCGATGAACTGACCGGGCGGCAGTCGGCAACGGCCCAGCCCGACCGTGGGGCAGCAGATTGATGCCTCGGGTGTAGGAACGATGGGTTTCGCTGCGCTCAACCCATCCTACGGATTATTACGGATTACGGGTAGGATGGGTTGAGCGCAGCGATACCCATCGTCTCGAATAGGCCCAATGCGATGTATCTCGGGACACAAATAAAACCGCGCGACGACAGCGACCTGCGTGTCTGGGCGCAGCTAGGCGTGATGCATGTCTGCGTCGATCCACCGGGCAATGCGCACCACTGGAGCCTGGATGACCTGCAGCGTCAGCGCGAGCATGTGGAAAAATTCGGGCTGACGCTCGACATGGTGCAATTGCCGCTGCCATCACGCCCGATCGAGGAGCAGGACAGCCGGCACATCCTGCTGGCAAAGGATCCGGAGCGGCAGCGCGAGATCGACTCGATCTGCCGGCTGATCGAGCACATCGGTGCGGCGGGCATCCCGGCGGCGAAGTACAACCTCAACATCATCGGCATCCCGCGCACCACGCGCGAAGTCGGGCGTGGCGGATCGCGCAATGCGGCGTTCCGCTGGCGGGACGCCGATCAATCCGCGCCACCGGGCATCGCCGGTACCGTCAGCGAGGAGCAGAATTGGGAGCGTATCGACGCTTTCCTCGCACAGGTCGTCCCGATTGCCGAAGCCGCCAAGGTGCGGCTGGCCTGTCACCCGCACGACCCGTATACGCCGCCCGGCTACAAGGGTGTCACGCGCGTGCTCGGCACCGTGGCAGGACTGAAGCGCTTCGTCACGATGCACGAAAGCGCATATCACGGACTCAATTTCTGCCAGGGGACCGTGGCGGAGATGCTGGACGATCCCCGTGCCGAAATTGACGATGTGATCCGCTGGTTCGGCACGCGCGGCAAGCTGTTCAATGTGCACTTCCGCAACATCAAAGGTCGGAAACTCGACTTCATGGAGGTGTTCCCCGACGAGGGGGACATGGATATGGCACGGTCGCTCGCGGTGTATCAGGAGGTCGGCTACCAGTACATGCTGATGCCGGACCACGTGCCGGAGATCGACGGGCGCGATCCGTCCGGCACTGCCTTCGCCTATTGCTACGGCTACATCCGCGGATTGCTGGATTCGCTGGGCACGCGTTAGGGCGCTGCCGCCGGCGGCGCGGCAATCGCCTGCGCAACCCCAACCATCGTGCCCAGACTGTTTGCCATGTCGGTCGGAATCAGCACCGTCGTGCCGCGCTCCTTGTTCATCTCATAGAGCAGATTCATCTGCCGCAGCTTCAGCGCGTTCGGATCCTGGCCATACAGCGCCGCCGCCTGCAGGATCTGCACCGCGATCTCGCGTTCGGCCGACGCCAGGGTGACCCGCGCGTCCTTCTCCCGTTCCGCCTGCGCCTGACGGCTCATCGCATCCTGCAGCTCCTTCGGGATCACCACGTCCTTGATCTCCACGCTGCGTGCGATGACACCCCAGCTCGTCGTCTTCTCGCTGATCGTCTGGCGCAACTGTTCGTCCGCCGTCTTGCGATCCGACAAAAGACGGGAAAGTTCGGTGGCGCCGATCATCTCGCGCAGGCTGGTCTGCGCCACGCGCTCGATCGCCTCGCGATAGTTGGCGATGTGGATCGCCGCCGCCTCCGGGTTGTCCACCTGCCAGAACACGATGGCATCGACGCCCACCGCGACCGTATCGCGCGTCAGTGCCTGCTCGGCGGTGATGGTCGTGGTCTGGATGCGCAGATCGACGATTTGCGCGACGCGATCGATCACCGGAAACACCAGATAGATGCCGGGCCCCTTCACCTTGTGGAAGCGGCCGAGCCGCAGGATCACCGCCCGCTGCCATTCCGAGGCGACCCGCAGCGATCGCGCAATGATCAGCAGCACGATAACGGCAATGACGATCAGGGCGATCTGCATCGGCATGACAACGCTCCCGTAATGGATTGCAGTGGCTCAGTGTTTCGCCAACGCACGCCGCATCGCAGCCAGCTCCCGCGCGCCCGCCTTGGCCGCGGCGGCCTCCAGGCCACGATACGCCGCAAGCATGCGCAGGCCCAGCGGCGTGAGCGCCGCGCCGCCGCCGCCTGCCCCGCCCTTCGCGGCATCCACCAGCGGCCCGGCGAACGTGGTGTTCATCGATTCCACCAGCAGCCAGGCGCGCTTGTAGCTCATTCCCATGCGGCGTCCCGCGGCGGCGATCGACCCCGTCTCGGCGATGCCTTCCAGCAGCTCCACCTTGCCCGGTCCCATCGCCACCGCGCCGTCCAGCACGACGCGCAAATGCAAGCCCAGCCGTTCCGGATGACGCACACGTTTCATACGCCACATTCTCGTTTTTCGTCATTCCCGCGCAAGAGCGTGCGACGAAGCTGGCCAATCGACCTACAGTGTCATTGCGAGGAGCGAAGCGACGCGGCAATCCCGGGGTGAGTGCGCACCGACCACGAGATTGCTTCGCTGCGCTCGCAATGACAGGCGGAAGTGGTGCTCGTTTCTTGCTTCACACTCTCTTTCCGTGGGCATGACGGTCGCGCCCGGATTTGCCGATATGGCCGCGCGGGGATATCGTCGCGCGGCCATATCGGAGTGGATCATGCGCCGCCTGCTCGCCGTTGCCATGTTGGCGCTTGTGCCTCGCGTCGTTCACGCCGAGGCGCTCACCGTGTTTGCCGCGGCAAGCCTGACCGATGCCATGAAGGATGTCGCTGCATTGTGGGAGAAGCAAGGCCATGCACCGCTTCGGCTCTCCTTCGGCGCCAGCTCGACGCTCGCCCGGCAGATCGAGCAGGGGGCGCCTGCCGACCTGTTCGCTTCGGCGGATGAGCAGTGGATGGACTACCTGGCCAGCCGCGACCTCATCGTGCCCGGCACGCGGCGCGACCTGCTGTCCAATCGGCTCGTCCTGGTGGTGCCCGCCGACCAGCCACGCCACGTGACGATCGCACCTGGCTTCGATCTCGCCGGACTGCTCGGCAAGGACGGCAGGCTGGCGACCGGCGATCCGGCGCATGTTCCAGCGGGGATCTATGCAAGGCAGGCGCTGCGCAAGCTTGGCGTCTGGGACATTGCTCAGCCGCATCTCGCGCCGGCCGCCGATGTGCGCAGCGCCGTCCTCCTGGTGGAGCGCGGCGAGGCGCCCGCCGGCATCGTCTATGCCACGGACGCCGCCGTCTCGCGTGGCGTGATGATCGCCGGCGTGTTTCCCGACGACAGCCACGATCCCATCACCTACCCCTTCGCCGTAACCAAGGCGGGCGATACGCCGGATGCGCGTGCATTGCTCGGCTTCCTCGCCGGCCCCGACGCGCGCGCGATCTTCGCCAGCCGCGGCTTCTCGGCCGAATAGCGCCATCGCCGTGCTCTCCGCCGAGGAATGGCAGGCGGTCAGCCTCACGTTGGACGTCTCCGCCCGCGCCACGCTGGGGTGCCTGCCGGTGGCGGTCGCCCTCGCGTTCGCCATCGCGCGTGGCCGGTTCCCCGGACGCGCGATGCTCGACGCGGTCGCCCACTTGCCGCTGGTGCTGCCGCCTGTCGTCGTCGGCTGGCTGCTGCTGCTGCTGTTCGGGCTGCACGGTCCGCTCGGCGCATGGCTCTATGCCTGGTTCGGCATCCGCCTGGTGTTCACCAAGGCGGGCGCCGTGCTGGCCTGCGCGGTGATGATCCTGCCGCTGATGCTCCGCGCCATCCGCCAGTCGCTGGAGGCGGTCGATCCGGGCCTCGAGCAGGCTGCCCGCACGCTGGGCGCCGGCGCGCTCGATCGCTTCCTGTCGGTCACCTTGCCGCTTGCCGCGCCCGGCGTGCTGGTCGGCGCCATCGTCGGCTTCGCCGCCTCGCTCGGCGAGTTCGGCGCGGTCATCACCTTCGCCGCCAACATTCCTGGCCAGACCCAGACGCTGCCGCTCGCCATCTACAGTGCGCTGCAGAGCCCGGGCGGCGAGACCACCGCCGCGCGCCTCTCGCTGGTGTCGGTCGCGCTCGCGGTCATTTTCTTGTTGGCCGCCGAATATGCCGGCCGCCGCCTCCGCGCCCGGCTCGGGCGATGAGCCTGGAGGTCGCGTTCCGCCACGAGTTTCCCGGGCTGGCGCTGGACATCGCATTCACCGCGCCCACGCCCGGCACCACCGTGCTGTTTGGTCGCTCCGGCGCCGGCAAGTCGACCATCATCGCCACGGTCGCCGGCCTGATCCGCCCCGCCGCCTGCCGGATCGCGATCGACGGCGTCGCGCTGGCCGACACGGCGCGCAACCTGTTCACGCTGCCGGAGCGCCGGCGCATCGGCCTGGTGTTCCAGGATTCCCGACTTTTCCCGCACATGACGGTCGCCACCAACATGCGCTTCGGGCTTCGCCGCGCCCCGCCGGGACCGATCGGCTTCGACGACGTTGTCGATCTGCTCGGCGTCGCGCCCCTGCTGGACCGCCGCCCGCATAGCCTATCCGGCGGCGAGAAGAGCCGGGTCGCCATCGGCCGGGCCTTGCTGTCGCAACCATTGCTGCTCGCGATGGACGAGCCGCTCGCCAGCCTGGACACGCAGCACAAGGCGGAGATCCTGCCTTATCTGGCGCGGCTCCGGCATGCGCTGCGGCTGCCGATCCTCTATGTGACGCACTCCCTGGACGAGGTGACGCGGCTCGCCGACACGCTGGTGCTGATCCGCGCCGGACACGTGCTGGCCGCCGGCCCACTGGAACAGATCGTCGGGCGCGGCGACCTGCCGCTGGCGGCGCGCGATGATGCTGCCGCGGTGCTGCCGGCACGCGTCGTCGCGCACGACGCGACACGCCAGCTCAGCGAGCTGGACGCCGCGGGGCGTCGGCTGCTGGTTCCCCTGCTCGGCAGCGCTCCCGGCAGCGCGGTGCGGGTGCGGATTCCCGCCCGCGAGGTGATCCTGGCGGCAGCGGCGCCGCAGGGCATCAGCGTCCACAATGTCATTGCCGGGACGGTGCATGGCATCGTGCAGGACCCCGGTCGCCATGCCTCGATGGTGGAGGTTGCGCTGGATGGTGCCGGCCTGCTCGCGCGTGTCACTCCGGACGCGGTGGCGCGCCTCGGCCTGGTCCCCGGCGCGCCGGTGCTGGCCCTGGTGAAGTCGATGGCGATCGAGGTTTTGCCGGAGTGACGCGGGCGACGCCTTGCGTTCCGTCGCCATGTGTGCAATTGCAAATCATTCGCAACGTCAGACGGCATACCCATCCGATGCGCCTCACCCTGGTCCTCTTGGCGTTCACGCTCGCCTTGCCGGTCGGCCTGGCAAATGCAGCCGATCCCGCCACCGCGTCGCTGACCATTCGCAACCACAGCTTCGAGCCGAACGAGCTTGAAGTGCCGGCCGGCCAGAAGATCGAGCTGCACGTCAGCAACGCCGACCCGAGCCCGGCCGAATTCGAGAGTCCCGAGCTGCACCGCGAGAAGGTGGTGCCCGACGGCCAGGAGGTCGTCGTCTTCATCGGCCCGCTGCGTGCCGGAAGCTACGAGTTCTACGACGACTTCAACCCGCATGCCCGCGGCCACATCATCGCCCGCTGAACCGACATGATCCGTCCAGCAATCGCGCTTGCCGCCGTCTGTCTGCTCGCCGCCCATCCTGCCCACGCCGACCTGCACGTTCGGATGCCGCAGGTCGACTACCGGGAGTTCGAGTTCGAGCACAACGGCCTGATCACCTTCGATGCCAAGGGCTCGCCGCTCAACCGCGCGCAGAGCTACACCAATGAGATCGGCTACGGCGTGCTGCCCTGGTGGCAGATCGAGCTGGAGGGAGAGATGGCATCCGGCGGCGGCCAGCGCCTGACCTGGGAGGCCGTCACGCTGGAGAACACGTTCCAGCTCACCGAGCCGGGTGAGTACTTCTTCAATCTCGGCTTATTCGCGGAGTATTCGCAGTCCACCGTGCGCGACGCGCCGAACAGCTTCACCTTCGGGCCGATCATCCAGAAGGAGCTGAACAACGTCTTGGGCCTCGACACTCTCCATACGCTTAATCTGTTCCTGTCGCGTGACGTCGGCCACGACGCGACGCGACAGACCGGGTTTTCCTATGCGTGGCAATCGCTGGTCCGCACCCATCCGTTGATCTCGCCGGGCGTGGAGTTCTACGGCTTCATTCCCGACATCGCGCATGCCGGCCCCGCCGCGCAGCAGCAGCATCTGGTTGGCCCTGTTCTGGTCGGCGCGGTGAACTTCTCGCCGTACGGCAAGCTGAAATATGAGGCGGGATATCTGTTCGGCCTCACCCCCACCTCGGGCCGCAGCGCGGTCCGCTGGCGACTGGAATACGAGATCGCCTTCTAGCCAGGTACGCTATGCTGCCGGCCGGCCAACCGGCAGGACATGATGGCAAACCCACCGCGCAAGATCGCTTTCATCCTGGCCTCCACCGATCACGGGGCGCTGATCCTCAACCGTTTCGACTATCGGATGGTCGATGCCAATTCCGGCTACGGTGTCGGGTTCTTCCTGCTGGAGAGCTCCAGCTACGAGGCGCAGGAAGGCTCCATCGCCATGCAGCTTCTCGCCTTGCGGCGCCAGCATTTCGGCGACGGTGCCGTCGCGGTGGACTGCGGCGCCAATATCGGTGTCCACACCGTGGAATGGGCGAAGGGCATGACCGGCTGGGGCCTGGTGGTCGCGATCGAAGCCCAGGAGCGGATCTTCTATGCGCTCGCTGGCAACATCACGATCAACAACTGCTTCAACGCCCACGCCATCCACGCCGCCGTCGGCGCGCAAGAAGGCACGCTGCGAATTCCCACCCCGAACTACCTGGTGCCGGCGAGTTTCGGCAGCCTGGAGCTCAGGCACTCCGATGTCACCGAGTTCATCGGCCAGGACATCGACTACTCGGAGCAGAACCTCGCCACCATCCGAATGATGACCGTCGATTCGCTGAACCTTTCGCGGCTCGACCTGATCAAGATCGACGTGGAGCGCATGGAGCTCGAGGTGCTGGAGGGTGCGAAAGCGACGCTGCAGCGGTTCCTGCCGATCATCATCGTCGAAGGGCTCAAGGCGCCGCAGAACGAGATAACCGCGGTGCTTGCCTCATATGGCTATGAATGGTTCCCGCTCGGGTTGAACTTCCTCGCCGTCCATCCCAGCGATCCGACGCGGCAGCACATCAATGTCACTCGGCCAGGTGGGACCTGAGCTGGAAACTGAGCGGCCTGATGAAGGAAGAAAAATTCACCGCAGCGGCGCAGAGCACGCGATGTTGCTTTCATCGTCATGGCCGGACTTGACCCGGCCATCTACTCCTCGCCAGTGGTGCACAGATGGCCGGGTCAAGCCCGGCCATGACGATGATGAAACTGCGGTGCGACGCCGACGCGTAGCGCGATTTCGCCCTCGGCGCACTCTGCGTCTCTGCGGTGAATTTTGCCGGGCGGTTCCTGGTCCGCGGGCTTCGACCATAAGCCCACCCGATGTCGCCTCAGGCTTTCCGGATCGGCGCGTAGCGGAAGTAGTCGGGCGTCGGGCCGAGCTGGAAGCCGGTGACGTTCTTCGGCATCACGGCGATCTCGTCGGCCTGCAACAGGAAGACGAACGGCCCGCGATCCCACATCTGACGCTGCAGATTGGCGTAGATCGCCATGCGCTTCTTGCCGTCGAGTTCCTTGGTCGCCTGATCGACCTCGTCGGTCATCTCCTTGTCGGCGAAGTGGCTGCGCCAGGCGAGTATTTTGAGCTTGCTGTTGTCGGAATCGTCCGGATCGGCGCACCAGGCCTGAGCGTTGGAATTCGGGTCGATATAGTCGGTGAACCAGGTCAGCAGCGCCATCTGATGCTGCCGCGCGCGCGTCTTGGTCACCACCTGCTTCTGCTCGCCCGGCAGGAGCTGCAGCTTGATGCCGATCGCGCCGAGGTCCGCCTGAATCGCCTGCGCGATGTCGGAATAGGGCCATACCGAAGCGTAGTCCATGCTGACCGAGAAGCCGCCCGCGAGCCCCGCCGCCGCCAGAAGCTGCTTCGCCTTGGCGATGTCCTTGTGGAACGGTGTCTCCGGCAGCGCGCCGGGCAGACCCTCGGGCAGGAAGGACTGCGACACTCGCCACACCCCGGGCGTGATGTTCTTGGCGATCGCCTCGTAGTCGATCGCCCATTTGATCGCCTGCTGCACCTGCTTCTTCGCCAGTTCCGGCACCGCCTGGTTCATCGCGAAATACATCGACGTGCCCTGCGGCGCCGAGACGATGTGGAGGTTCGCATCCCTCGCCAGGGTCTTGAGCTGATCGGCGCCGAGGTTGCGGGCGATGTCGATGTCGCCGCGCTGCAAGGCGAGAAGCTGCGTCGAGGGATCCTTCATGTGCCGGATCACCACGCGCTTCGCGCCGGGCGGCGTCGCGGTGTGCGGATTGGCATCCAGGATCACCGTGTCGCTCGCCTTCCAGGAATTCAGCTTGTAAGGCCCCGCACCGGCGCTGTTGTTGTTCAGCCAGGCGTTGCCGAGGTCGTTGTTCTGCTGATGCGCCAGTGCCGCGGCTTTCTCGACGATGCCGCCGACATTGGCGGAGATGCAGAACAGCACGAAACTGGTGGCCTGCGACGCCGGCAGGGTCATCACCAGCGTGCGGTCATCGGTGGCGCGGATCAGCTTTTCCACGTTGTCCTTGGCGAAGCCGAACTGGGTGATGATGAACGCCGGCGTCTTGTTCATCTGCACGATGCGATGGAACGAAAACTCCGCGTCCTGCGCCGTCACCGGCTTGCCGGAATCGAACTTCGCGTCGCGCCGCAGGTGGAATGTGAAGGTGAGGCCGTCCGTGCTGACCTCGAACTTCTCGGCGAGGTCGCCGATCACCGTCGTGCCGGTCTTCGGGTCCGGCATCACCAGCTTGCGGTAGATGTTGCCGTCCAGCTCGTTGTCGGTGAATTCGTAGGCCTGCGCCGGATCGAGCGCGATCATGTCGTCGATCTGCTTGCCCATCACCACCACGTCCTTCGGCGTGGCAGCCTCGGCGCGCATCCCGCCGACATTGGACAATGCAGAGGAAGCCGCCGAGGCGGCGAGCAGCGAACGGCGGGTCAGCATGGTGTGTATTCCCTCAATCCGGTTCGGCCTGAGGCTGCAACGCTAGCGCTGTCGCCGGCGCGGCGCGAGTGCGTTCCCGGACTGGATGGAGGCCGATCTCCTCGGGGATCGCCGCGATCTGTCGTTGCCGCATCCAGCGTCCGAAGCGCGGATCGGCGGTCAGGACGCAGAGCGGGATCGCCGCCAGCAGGCCGCCGGCGAGCGGCAGCGCCCACAGCGTCGCCAGCCAGCCGGCGGAGGCGAAGCCGGCGAACACCAGCGCACCGAGCGCCGTCTGCGGCCAGAGCAGGCGGGTCGCCTCGCCCCAGCCCACGCCGCGCTCGACCCGGTTTTGTGGCGTCCAGCCGGCACGCACGCCCAACGCCAGACGCAGCATGGCATCGGTCTTCGCCACCGCCGAAACGGCGTCCAGCAGCAGGGTGAAGCCGATCTCGGCTGCTACCCCGACGGCAAACCGGGCGAACCCGCCGTAGCGTGCCCGCTTGTCCGGCGAGAGCGCCACCTCGACATAGCCCAGCAGCTTCGGCGCATAGAGCGCTCCGAACCAGGCGACCGTCAGCGCGAGTGCCGGGGCTGCGGGAAACGGCGATACGTCATCGGTCGCGGCCGCCGTCGCTGCGGCGAGCAGGAACAGCAGGTAGAGCGGTGTCCCGGCGAACAACAGGATCGCCTGCACGAGCTGCCATCGCCCCATCGGACGCAGGCCCGGCAGGCGCAGCAGGTGGCGGTATTGCAGGTTGCCCGCAAGCCAGCGCAGTTCGCGGCGGAGGAATTCCGGCAGCGCCGGCGGGTTCGCCTCCCACGATCCGTCCTCGTCCGGCAGCACGCGCACGCCCCAGCCGGCGCCGCGCAGCACCGCCGCCTCGATCTGATCGTGCGACAGGATGTGGCGGCCGCCCGGCAGCAGCGGCAGCCGGCAATGTTTCCGAAATGGCTCGATGCGGACAACGGCGTTGTGCCCCCAGTACGGGCCCTCGTCGCCCTGCCACCAGGCCTGTCCGATCGCCCAGGTCCGCATCCCGGCCCGCATGCCGAACTGGAACAGTCGCGGGAAGGCGGACTGGGCCGGCAGCCCCACCGTCAGGTGCTGCGCGATCGCCAGCCTGGGGTCGGCCTGCATGGCCCGCACCAGCCGCAGCACCGCATTGGCCGACATCTCGGAATCGGCGTCGAGCGTCAGCACCAGTTCAAACCCGTCGGCATAGTGATCGAGGAAATCCATGATGTTGCCGGCCTTGAAGCCAGTGTTGGCGGCCCGCCTTCGGTAGCGGATGCGCGGAGGATCGCGATCTTCGGCGCGGAACGCCGCCACCGCCTGCTCCTCGGCTGCCGCCGCCTGCCGGTCCAGAGTGTCGGACAGAATGAACATCCCGAAAGCATCTTCCGGTCCGGCCTGGTCCAGATCATTCAACAGGCGCCGCAGCGGCGGCAGCACTCGCCGCATGTCCTCGTTGCGGACCGTCACCGCGATCGCCGTACGCGGGAGCCCCAACCCAACCCTCCCCCGCTTCGCGGGAGAGGGGGCGCTGGACTCCCTCTCCCGCGAAGCGGGGGAGGGTTGGGGTGGGGGTTTCGCCATCGGCACCACCGCCCACACCGGATCGCGGCAGCAGATCAGGATCAGGAAGCCGATCAGCCCATTGGCAAGGCAGAGGCCGGTCCAGGGCGCGGTGCCGACGAAGGCCGCGAGCATCACCAGCTTTGGCAGCGTCCAGCCGCCAGGTGCCAGAACCTGCCGCAGCAGCAGGCCCAGGCCGATGGCGACCAGCAGGACGATAAGCACGACAAGAGCGCGGCGGACCGCCATAAGGGACCGTTCCAGGGAGTACGGGTGCGGGGTGCAGATAGAGTCGCCCGCGGATTTGTCATCACCATGGCGGGACAGGGGCGGCACTTCCAGGGCCGCCCCCGTTCCGCTGGTCGCCGCCGTCCTGCCCCCACGCGAGGGATTCGGCCCCGGACGGACCGGCGCGATAGGGCTGATCGCGCACCGCCTAACCGCCACGCCCGGTTTCCGCACGATATTGATCGGCGGGCAGCAGGCCGGGCCGACGTATGCCGACACCGAGTTCCACACCGCCAGCCCACCGTTCTGGCTGCCGGGCAACATCAACACCCGCTATGCCGCCGGCGCCGCCAGGCTGCTGCGTCGCCTGCAGCCTGCGCTGATCGAGGTGCACAACCGCCCGGAGGTGGCGCTCGCGCTGGCTCGGCGCCTGCCCACCACGCGGATCAGCCTGTTCCTGCACAACGACCCCCAGAGCATGCGGTCCGCACGCACGCCAGCCGAGCGGCAGACCCTCCTGTCGCGCCTGGCCGGGGTCGTCACTGTCTCCGACTATCTGCGGCGCCGGCTGCTCGAAGGCGTCGACTCGCCGCGCACGATGCCGGTCGTGCTGCCGAACTGCATCGACCTGTCTGGCCTGCCGCCACCCCGGCAGCGCGAGCGGGTGATCCTGTTCGTCGGCCGGGTGGTGCCGGAGAAGGCGCCGGACGCCTTCGTCGCCGCCTGCGGCATCGCCTTGCCGCAGCTTCCCGGCTGGCGCGCGGAGATCATCGGTGCGGACCGGTTCCGCGCCGACAGCCCGGACACGCGCTTCGTGCGTGGCGTGCGTGATGCCGCCGAGGCCGCCGGCGTCACGTTGCTCGGCTATCGCGACCACCCCGACGTGCTCGCCGCACTGGCGGGTGCGGCCATCGTGGTCGTGCCGAGCCGCTGGCAGGAGCCGTTCGGCCTCGCCGCACTCGAGGCGATGGCGAGCGGCGCGGCCCTGATCTGCTCGGCTCGCGGCGGACTGCCGGAGGTGGCGGGTGATGCCGCGCTCTATACCGATCCGGACGATACGCAGGCGATGGCTGCTGCGATGGTGTCGCTGGCACAGGACGAGGCGCGCCGCGAGGCGCTGGCCGAGGCCGGCCGTACCCGCGCCCAGCAATTTGATGTGCGGCATGCCGCGGCGCGCCTGTCCGCCCTACGCCGCGAGATCCTGGCGGCTGGTGGCTGAACGCGCCATGCCATCCTATATTCCGCCAGAACATGAAACTGGAGTTGGCGTGATGGCGAATGCGGAAAGCGAGGCGCTGGTGCCGGTGACGGTGCTCACCGGTTATCTCGGCGCCGGCAAGACGACGTTGCTGAACCGCATCCTCACCGAGCAGCACGGCCGCAAATACGCGGTGGTGATCAACGAGTTCGGTGAGCTGGGCGTCGACAACGACCTCGTCGTGGACACCGACGAGGAAGTGTTCGAGATGAACAACGGCTGCATCTGCTGCACGGTGCGAGGCGACCTGATCCGCATCGTCGGCGGGCTGATGAAGCGGCGCGGCAAGCTCGACGGCATCATCATCGAGACCACCGGCCTGGCGAACCCGGCACCGGTGGCGCAGACCTTCTTCGTCGACGAGGGCGTGCGGTCCAAGGCCCGGCTGGATGCCATCGTCACCGTGGTGGACGCCAAGCACCTGCCGCAGCGCCTGGAGGACAGTCACGAGGCGGCCGACCAGATCGCGTTCGCCGACGTCATCGTGCTGAACAAGACCGATCTGGTTACGCCCGAGGAACTGGAGGAGGTCGAGGCGAAGATCCGCGCGATCAACCGCTTCGCCACCATCCATCGCACCGAGCGCGCCGCGCTGCCGATCGAGCAGGTGCTGAATCGCGGCGCCTTCGACCTCAACCGCGTGCTGCAGATCGCGCCCGATTTTCTCACCGATGACGCGCATGAGCACAATGACGAGGTGACATCGGTCGGCTTCGAGGTGGAGAAGCCGATCGACCCGGAGAAATTCAACGCCTGGATCGGCGCACTGCTGCAGGAACAGGGGCCCGATCTGCTGCGCACGAAGGGCATCCTGTCCTACGCGAACGACGATCGCCGCTTTGCCTTCCAGGCGGTGCACATGATCGCCGACGGCGATTTCATCGGCCCGTGGAAGGAAGCGGAGCCTCGCGTGAGCCGCATCGTGTTCATCGGGCGCAACCTCAACCGCCCGCGGCTGCGGCGTGGGTTCGAGGGCTGTGTAGTTGATTGATCAGATGAGTCTCACAGCCACCCCCACCCCAACCCTCCCCCGCTTCGCGGGAGAGGGGGCGATGTCCCATCCTCCGCGCCCCCTCTCCCGCGAAGCGGGGGAGGGTTGGGGTGGGGGCGCCGCGCCATGAGCGAAACCGTCGCCCAGTTCCTGCTGGGAACTCGCGGAGTTCATCACGACCTCGATGCGTTCGTCGTCGCCGCACGCTTCGATCGCACCGGCGGCACGGTGGCGTTCGCGCTGGGCGACGGCTCCGTGCATCTGGTCGCCATCGCCGACCAAGAGAACTGTCGGAAGATCGAGGTGCACGACGGCGCGGCACTCGCGCTCGCTCCGGATGCCGTACCCAGTGGCTTCATTTCCGGCGGCGACGACGGGAAATTCCGTCGCATCGGCGGCGACGGCGCGGTTTGCGACATCGCCGACTTCGGCACGAAATGGGTCGAACATGTCGCGAGCCATCCCGGCGACAAGGGCAAGGGCCTGGTCGCCTGCGCCGTCGGCAAGTTCATCCATCTGTTCGACCAGGCGGGACAGAAGCTGAAGGAGTTCGCACATCCTTCCGCGGTCACCGGGCTCGCGTTCGACGCCAAGGGGAAACGCGTGGCCGCCTCCCATTACAATGGCGCGACCCTGTGGTTCGTGGCGGCGAAGACCGACAGCCCGCGCAAGCTCGAGTGGAAGGGCAGCCATACCGCGTTGGCCATTCATCCGGACGGCGATGCGGTGGTGACGGCGATGCAGGAGAATGCGCTGCATGGCTGGCGACTGTCCGACGGCCAGCACATGCGCATGAGCGGCTATTCCGCCAAGACGCAGACGCTGTCGTTCACCCGCAACGGCAAGTGGCTGGCGACCAGCGGCGCCGACGCGATGGTGCTGTGGCCGTTCTTCGGCGGCGGGCCGATGGGCAAGGCGCCGATCGAACTCGCCGGCGGCGACGGTATCATCTGCACCCAGGTCGCGAGCCACCCGCAGCAGGAGATGGTGGCGGGCGGCTTCGCCGACGGGCTGGTGGTGCTGGCGGACATCAACACGTCGCGCATCCTGCCAGTGGCGCCGCCGGAACACGGTGCGGTTTCCGCGCTTGCCTGGAGCCCGGACGGCAGCCAGCTCGCGTTCGGCACGGAGAAGGGTTTCGCAGCGATCATCGATCTGTCGAAGCGCGAGTAGCGAACCGCGCCACAGCCGGTATAATCGGCGCGAACGGGGGGATACGAACCATGAAACGACGCAGTCTGCTCGCTGGCGCTGCCGCGACGCTTGCCGCAACACCGCTGGCGCGTCCGCACGCGCAGAAACCGGTGACGATCCGCTGGTGGTACCACTTCGACGATCCGAAGGCGACGCCGGACGAGCTGGTCGCCGCATTCGAGAAGGATAATCCCGGGATCAAGGTCGAGCCCGAGAACATCCCGTGGGGCGGCGGCGGTGACTACGACAACCGGATGTACACCTCGATCATCGCTGGCAACGGTCCCGACACGGCGATGGTGAAGTTCAACAACCTGGCGCGTCTGATGGAGATGGACGCGCTGTCGCCGCTCGACAAATGGATCGATGCCTGGCCGGGCAAGAGCGACATCTCCGATGATCTGTGGCGGCTGCACACCGCGCCCGACGGCAAGCGCTACTACATGCCGCTGCAATACGTCGTGCTGTATATCTACGTGCGGCTCGATCTGCTGGCGAAGCAGAACCTGAAGCCGCCGACGAACTTCGACGAGTTCCTGACCGCGGCGAAGGCGCTGACCGGCGGCGAGCAATGGGGCTTCGGCATGCGCGGCGGCTCCGGCGGGCACGATTCGTGGATGCCGTTCGCATTCGGCACCGGAGCCAAGCCGGTGAAGGGCGGATTCCTCTCGCAGGCGGCCTTGGCGCAGAACCGCTACTTCATCGACCTGCACCGCGTGCACAAGGTCACCCCGCCCTCGGCGCCCACCGATAGCTTCCTGCAGATCGTCAACAACATGAAGGCGGGCCGTACGGCGATGACGGTGCACCATATCAGCACCGCCAACGACATGGCCGCGACATTCGGCGACGCGATCACCGCGGTGCCGGTGCCGCGCGGCCCGAACGGCACGGGCTGGGCGACGTTCGGCGACGGCTCCACCTGCGTGTTTAGTGCGAGCAAGAACCCGGAAGCGGCGTGGCGGTGGATCTCCTGGCTGTCCACCGGGCCGAACAACGTGCTGTACAACAAGGCGGCGGGGCAGATGACCGTCACCACATCCGGCGCCGCCAACTGGACGCTGCATCCGAAGCGCTTCGTCGATGCCACCGTGCAGTCGCTGCCGATGGCGAGTGTGCTGCCGAACCTGCCACAGACCGCCGACTTCACCCGCGTGGTGTGGCCGCAGAACACCCAGAAGGCGCTGCTCGGGCAGATCCAGCCGGATGATATGATGCAGGCGTTCGAGAAGCTGTTCTTCGGTTGACGACGGCGTTGGAGGCCCCCCTCCCCCCAGCCCCCTCCCGCAAGGGGAGGGGGAGTAGTTCAGCGCTCCCCCTCCCCTCGCGGGAGGGGGCTGGGGGGAGGCGGCGTCTGCGCCGCGCCGCAACACCGTGGCTGATGCTGGCGCCGGCGCTGGCGGCGGCGGCAATCCTGGTGCTGTTGCCGGTGCTCGACACGCTGTGGCTCTCGCTGCACGACGTGGTGCTGTTCCGGCCACGCTCACGCCCGTTCATCGGCTTGGTGAACTATACGCGCGCGCTGACCGATCCGGTGTTCTGGGAGAGCCTGAGCAACTCGCTGGTCTGGGTGGTCTGTGCCGTCTCGCTGCAGTTCACCCTCGGCTTCGCCACCGCGCTGCTGCTGAACCGCAGCTTCGCCTGGCGCGGCATCGCCCGCGCGCTCGTCGTGGTGCCGTGGGCGCTGCCGTCGGTGATCATCGGCCTGATCTGGACATGGATGCTCGATTTCAACCTCGGCGTGCTGAACAACATCGGCGTGCGGCTGGGCATTCTCTCGCAATCCGTGCCGTGGCTGGCGCAGTCCAGCACCGCAATGGCCGGCGTCATCCTCGCAGTGATGTGGCAGGGGTTTCCGTTCTTCGCCGTGACCTTGCTCGCCGGGCTGCAGGCGATACCGGCCGAACTCTACGAGGCCGCGTCGATCGACGGCGCCGGCGCATGGGGGAGGTTCCGCCACATCACGCTGCCGGGCCTCGCCGGCGTGATCGCCACGGCGCTGCTGTTGCGCATGATCTGGGTGGCGAACTCGCTCGATCTGATCCTGGTGATGACCGGCGGCGGACCGGGCACGGCGACGCAGACTCTGCCGCTGCACGCGTTTCTCACCGCCTGGTCGGGCGGCAACTACGGCCAGGGCTCCGCGCTCGCCGTGCTGCTGACGCTGCTACTGCTCGGCGTCGTAGTGACCTATGTCTGGCGGAGCCGCGAAGCATGAAGCGGCTGAAACGCCTGCTCGGCACCGAGCTGCCCGTGGTGCTCATCCTCGGCTTCGCGCTGCTGCCGTGGGTCTGGATGATGCTGTCGTCGATCCGGCCGGACGCGGAACTCACACATTCGCCCATCGCGCTGTGGCCGCACCAGCTCACGCTGATCCATCATATCGAGCTGCTGAAGCGCACCAACTTTGTCTACAATCTGCGCGACAGCCTGATCGTGGCGTGCGGCGCCGTGGCGCTGGGTCTGACGCTGGCGCTGCCGGCCGCCTATGCATTCTCGCGGTTTCGTTTCCGCGGCCGCCAGATGCTGCGCACACAGTTCCTGGTGATCAACATGTTCCCCGTGGTGATGCTGATCCTGCCGCTGTTTGTGCTGATGCGCGATCTTGGCCTGCTGGACACGTATTTCGCGCTGATCGCCGGCCACGCCACCTTCACCCTGCCGTTCGCGATCTGGCTGCTGACCAGCTACGTCGACGGCATACCGCCCGAGCTGGACCAGGCGGCGATGATCGACGGCGCGACACGGCTGCAGGCGATGCTGCTGGTGGTGCTGCCGCTCGCCATGCCGGGCGTGGTTGCGGTCGGCATCTACCTGTTCATCACCTCGTGGAACGAATACCTTTTCGCGCTGATGATGACCGGCCGCAACGTGCGCACCGTGACGGTGGCGCTGCAACTGTTCATCGGCGAAAACCAGATCCAGTGGGGCCTGCTGATGGCCGGCGGCACACTGGTCGCGCTTCCCGCCACCATCCTGTTCCTGTTCGCACAGCGGCGCCTGGTCGGCGGACTGACCGGAGGTGCGGTGAAGGGTTGAGGCGATTGATGGGTATCGCTGCGCTCAACCCATCCTACGGACTACATCCGTGGCTACATTCGTAGCATGGGTTGAGCGCAGCGATACCCATCATCTCTCACCGAAACCGTCCTCATCATCCTGGGCGTCGCTCGCCCAATCCTTCGGGTGAATGCCAAGCCGCACCATTCTGTGGAACGACGAGTACGGCCAGTCCTGCGCACGCGCCACATGGCCGTGTTTGACCGGATTGAAGTGAATGTAATCGATATGGCGTGCGAAGTCGTCGGCGTCGCGCAGCGTATGTTCCCAATAGCGCCGCTGCCAGATGCCTCGCTCGCCTTTGCTTGCGCGGCTTGCCGAAATGCGCTCGCCGCGTGGCAAGGCGCGCGAGAACGCCGTCTTGATCAGCCGCCAGCGCACGGCGAAATCCGAGTCCCCTTCCGACAAGATCCAAACCGCATGGAGGTGATCGGGCAGCACCACGGTCGCTGCGACCCGGAGCGGATACCGGACCCGCGCATAGCGGAACGCGCTACGCAGCAATTCGATGTGGTCCGTGAGCAACCGCAATCGGCGGTCGAGTAGATTGACCGTGAAGAAGTAGCTGCCGCCGGCGACGAAGCTGCGCCGATAGGTCGTCATCGACCGCGGTGATGGGTATCGCTGCACTCAACCCATCCTACACCCCTGGCACCGAACCCGACTGCGGGGGCGGCTCCACCATCTGCGGGCCGCCACGCTCGATGGCGAACACCGCCAGGGCCCGGCGCACCTGGCCATCCGACAGCAGGGCAAACCAGCCATCCACGCCGACGAAGCCGGCCGGCTGGGTCAGCGCGCCGACCGAGAAACCGCTGCGGCCGCCCAGCACGCGGGCAATCGAGGCTGCGTCGAACGCCAGATCCGCGAGTGGCGACGGCGCGTTGCCGTATTTCGCCGTGTAGCCCTGCTCGAAGTTGCCGCGCGCGGCAGGATCTGGCGCGGCATACCACGCACCGGGGAACTGCCCGGAACCGCTCGACGGCGAGGCCCATAACGCCGGACCCATGATCTTCACCGCTGAACGATCGATATCGTAATACGGCAGCACGGCGGCGATCTCGGCCAGCGCCTCGCCGGTGTCCGCCAGCAGCAGCGCATTGAAGTTCGGCGGTGCGATCGCCGTCTTCGCCAGCGCCTGCGCCTGCCGCCGCCCCTCCGGCGTGCCAAGCGCGCGCGCCGCGCGGATCTGCGCATCGATCGGCCCGCGCCTGCTGGCATAGTCCGACAGGTCCCGTGCCGCTGAATTGATGGCCGCCATGCCGCGCGCATAGAAGCGCACGTTCGGCGGCGCGAGGCCGTTGGTCGCGGTCGCCTGGTTCAGCGCCTGCGCCATGACGTGGCCGAAATCCGTGTCGGGGAGCAAAGCGGCGAATTGCGACTTGCCCTGTGCCTGCGCGGCTGCCACCAGGCGACGAACCTGCTGGCCAGGCGTGATCCCCAGCGTCCACACACCGGGCTGGACCTGCGACGGGTCATTGGTGAAGGCGAGCACGGCCTCCCCGGCCGAGCGGGCGATCGGCGCGACGGCAGCGGTTTCCTGCGAGGTCAGCGGGCCCAGGATCAGCCCGGCGCCATCCGCGATGGCCGCATGGGCGGCCGCCGCCGCGCCATCCGGCGTGCCGCCAGTGTCCTTGGCGTTGAGCGGCGGCGCGCCCGGCGCGTCGAGCGCGAGCTGTGCGGCATGCAGCATCGCCTGGCCGATATCCGCGCGCGCGCCTGACAGCGGCAGCAGGATGGCGACACGCTGACCGGTCGGGCCAGGCGTCTCCGGATAGCTTGGCTGTCCGGCGGCGAGGGAAACCGGCGGCCCGCCATAGCCACGCGGGCTGTAGCCATATCCGCCACCGCAGGCACCGAGTGCTAGTGTGCCGAGAAGGAGCACGAATGCCCGACGAAGCATGCGCCACATCTCCTGAACCCGAGCAGGACGGACAACCCGCCCTTCCGGCAGGTCTTGTGCTGGTTTCCACCCCGATCGGCAACCTCGGCGACCTGACGCCGCGGGCGCGCGAGACATTGCGGGCGGCCGAGCTGATCCTCTGCGAGGATACCCGCCATACCGCAAGGCTGCTCGCCGCAATCGGCGTGAAAGTGAAGCTGCAGCCGCTGCACGAGCACAACGAGGATGCCAGCATTCCGGCCGTGCTGGGCATGCTGCGCCGGGGCAGGCGGATTGCCCTGGTGTCGGATGCCGGCGTGCCGCTGGTCTCCGACCCCGGCTACCGCCTGGTACGCGCTGCGCTGGCCGAGGGGTTGCCGGTCGGCGCGGTGCCCGGGCCGAACGCCGCCATCACGGCCCTGGTGTTGTCCGGTTTGCCGCCGTTGCCGTTCCTGGTGCTTGGCTTTCCGCCGCCGCGCCAAGCCGCCCGGCGCGCCAGTTTCGGCCGCATCCGCGGCGCCGAACGCGCCGGCCTGTCGGCCACGCTGATCTGGTACGAGGCGCCGCATCGGCTGGCCGAAACCCTGGCCGACATGGCGGATGCCTTCGGTGCGCGGCCGGCCGCGGTGGCGCGGGAACTGACCAAGCGCTTCGAGGAGGTACGGCGCGGTCCACTGTCCGAGCTTGCGGCGCACTACACGGCCAACGCGGCGCGCGGGGAGGTCACCATCGTGGTGGGGCCGCCGGAGCATGAAGATCCGGAGGATCTCGACGGACGCCTGCGCGCGGCACTCGCCACCAACAGCCTGAAAGACGCCGCAGCCGTGGTCGCCACGGCCACCGGGCTGCCGCGCAAGCTGGTCTATGCGCGAGCCCTGGCCCTGAGCCGGGCCTAGTGTCCTGATTCTGAAGTTCGCTATCCCGGATCGCAGGCCGGTGCGGGGCTGTAGGGCGGAAAAGCGCAGCGCATTCCGCCATCTCCGTGCACCGTCGGCGGAATGCGCTGCGCTTTTCCGCCCTACGCACAATCCAGCGAACTTCTGAACCAGGACACTAGAGCACGTTCAGCATAACTGGAATCTCGCCGCCATGATGGGTTTCGCTCTGCTCAACCCATCCTAGACCTGCGCCGCTACGCCACAGCCTGTAATCTGTAGGATGGGTTGAGCAGAGCGAAACCCATCACGACTAACGAGGCTTGCTCGCGTTTCCGGTCACCCTGAACCCGCTATAGCCGCCATAGCGTGCCACGAGTTCCTGCTCCGCCGCTTCATTCGATTGCCTCCGCGTGACTCAGGCCATTCGCAGTCTGCTACAGTCACCGCCGATCGGTGAAGGTCGGCTCATGCGGAACTGGCGCGCATCCCTGGGATTCATTGCCCTCGCGGCGGTGCTGCTTGCGCTGATCGTGCCGGTTTCCGGCCAGGATCCGCCGGTACGGCTTGCCGCGCCGGAGTATGGCGCCTCGCCACAAGGCGGCCCCGCGGGCGAGCTGTTCCGTGGCATGATCAGCGTCGAGGGCAAGCAAGTCCCGTTGCCCACCGGCGAATGGCACCTCGCCGGCCAGGCAGCCTCCACCGCGGGTCAGGGCACCCCGCAGCGGAGCGTGTTGAGCGTGGCGCTGGTCCGGCTGCGTGGCTCGGCGGTCGATGCGGCGGTCCTGATCCAGACCAATCGCCTCGACAGCGATGCCGCATGGGGCAAGGCGACCGCGTGCGATCGGACCGATCTCTATTTCGCGCGGACCCGCTACGCGTCCGACCACGACGGATCCTGCGCCTACGCGGCCTATGTGGACGCGGCGGTGAAGCGGGACAGCACCGATCCGGCTTGGCAGCAGGCGCTGTTGCGCGGTGCCGGCATGGGCTGGCGCTTTCCTTCGCATTGGGTCCAGGCGGCCTATCGCATCACCGACCCGCGCGACGCGATCCAGGTGCGATACCTGTTCGACCCGCCGGCCGGAGCAAATGGCCGGCTGCCGCGCCCGGTCGTGCGCTCGCTGGTCTCCTGGACGGAGGCGAGCTGGTATCCGGTGGGCAGCGGCTTCCGCAACCGGCTGGGAGCAGAGGACGGGCTCCCGGATTGGCGCGAGCCTGGCGCCTCCGAGGCCGCCACGGTGCTGCCGCGGGCCGGCGGCGAGGTAAGCCAGGTGGAGCACCTGGGCACCAAGATGATCACATACCGGATCTTCGGCACGATGACGGACATGAGCGTGAACTATCTGTGGCTGGGCAGCCTGCCCTCGGCCGGCGGGCTGGCGCTCCTTGGCGCTGTGGCCAGCAGCACGCTGTATTTCGTCCACGAGCTGGTCTGGAGTCGATTCGAACAGCCGCCGGTTCTGGTCGGCGATCTACCCGGCGTCGGCGTCGAAGGCCCAGGTCCCGGGCGAGGCTGATCCGCTTACAGTGTCATTGCGAGGAGCGAAGCGACGCGGCAATCTCGGTGGCATTCTCCACGAGATTGCCGCGTCGCTTCGCTCCTCGCAATGACAGCGAACGTCACTCGCTGGCATGACGACAACGAGTCATCGTCTCCGCTCGACGGTATCAGTCGAGCCGACAATGCTCTAGCGCACGATGGCTGCCAGCAGCGCATCCAGCCGCAGCCGCCCGGCTGGCGTGGCCGCGAGACGCCCATCGCGCCAGACGAGGTAGCCCGCGTCCAGCACCTGCCGCAGTACCGACTGATCCAGCGCTTCCTCGAGTGCCACGCCGGTGCGTGCGGCAAATCGTGCCCGGTCGATCCCTTCGGTGAGCCGCAGTCCCATCAGCAGCATCTCCCGCGCGCGCTCGGTCTGCTGCAGCGTCCCCTGTTCCACCGTGCCGTGCCCCTCGCGTTCGACCCGTTCGGCCCAGGGTTCGGGGGCGCGATGACGCCGCGTGGCCAGGATGTGGGGCGACAAGAGCGTGATCCTGCCATGCGCGCCGGGGCCGATGCCGGCATAGTCGCCGTAGCGCCAGTAGGTGAGGTTGTGCCGGCTCTCACTGCCCGGCACGGCATAGTTCGACACTTCATACGGCAGCAGGCCAAAGCGCCCCGCCTCTTCCGCGGTCCCCTCGTACAGCGCGGCGCCAGTGTCTTCGTCCGGCAGCACGATCTCGCCGCGGCGGTACATCGCCTCGAACTTCGTGGCCGGCTCGATGGTGAGCTGGTACAGCGACAGATGGTCGGCCGCCAGATCGAGCGCCTGGCGCAGCTCCGCCCGCCATTCGACGAGAGTCTGGTCCGGGCGGGCATAGATCAGGTCGAAGGAAATTCGCGGAAAGATCGCTCGCGCCGTCTCCAGCGCCGCAATCGCCTGTGCCGCCGAATGCTGCCGGCCGAGCAGACGCAATGCAGCTTCATCGAGGCTCTGCACGCCGATGGAGACGCGGCCGACCCCCGCGTCGCGGAATGCCGCGAACCGCCCCGCCTCGACGCTGGTCGGATTGGCCTCCAGCGTGATCTCAATGTCCTCCGCCGGCTCGAACAGGCGCTCCGCATCCGCGATCAGCAGGGCCACCGTCTCCGGCTCCATCAGGCTCGGCGTGCCGCCACCGAAGAAGATCGAGGTCAATCGCCGCCGGCCGAGCCTTGCGGCCTCCCATTCCAGCTCGAGGCGCAAGGCGGCGCGGAAACGGGCCTGCGGGATGCGTTCGCGCACGTGCGAGTTGAAGTCGCAATACGGGCACTTGGCCAGGCAGAACGGCCAGTGGATATAGAGGGCGAGTGGTTCCATTGCCGGGAGATATAGGATGTCCGCCTCAGAAACCGGCGGCTCGGTGGAGCGCGTGCGCGCGGCTCTGCTTCAGTCGGGCCATCCCGACACCATAACGCAGTTCCCCGCCGGCACGCGCACCGCGGCCGACGCGGCGGCGGCGGTGGGCTGCAGCGTGGCGCAGATCGCCAAGTCCATCGTGTTCCGCTGCGGGATGCGGGCCGCGGTGGTAATCACCTCCGGCGCCAATCGGGTGGACCCGGCCAAGGCTGCCGCGGCGCTTGCGGTGCAGCTCGGCCGGGCGGACGCCGACTGGGTGCGCCAGGCGACCGGCTTCGCCATCGGCGGCGTCGCCCCGGTGGGCCACCTGACCCCGCCGCTGTTGCTGCTGGACCAGGACTTGCTCGCGCTCGATCCCATATGGGCCGCGGCCGGCTCGCCGAGCCACGTGTTCCGCACCAGCACGGCCGAACTGCTCCGCATCACCAGGGCCCGGATTGCCGACGTGCGGAGCGCATAAGGTTGGGCGATTATGCACTTGACAAATAATCCGGTTGCGGATAGGATTTCAGTCAAGGAGATAGACCGATGTTCGCCTTGTTCGCCCCCTGCTTCCATGATGAAGTAGCCGCCCATGCCGAGCTAGAGGCAACCCTCTGGCCGAATGGTCCGGTGTGTCCGCGCTGCGACGGCATGGAGCGGATTACCCCTGTAAAGGGCGGCCGGATCGGTCTGTATCGCTGCGGACCTTGCAGCCGTCAGTTCACCGTCAAGGTTGGCACCGTATTCGAATCCAGCCATGTGCCTCTGAACCAGTGGCTGCAAGCCGTCTACCTGATGTGCAGGAGCAAGAAGGGTATCAGCAGCCACCAACTCATGCGGACGCTGAACGTGCAGTACAAAACTGCATGGTTCATGACGCACCGCATCCGCGAAGCAATGGCGAGCGGCAAGCTGCCGATGATGGGCGGACCGGGCGGGATCGTCGAGGTTGATGAGACATTCATCGGCCAGAAGAAGGACATGCCGAAACGTCGCGGCTATGCGCACAAGCATGCCGTGATGACGTTGGTGGAGCGTGGGCCGAAGGGAGCCAAGGCGCGATCCTTCCATGTAGATGGAACGAAGGCCAGCGACCTGCTGCCGATCATCAAGGCGAACGTGCATCCGGAGACGCACATGATGACTGACGAAGCCGGCCAGTACGCCCACCTGGGCAAGCACTTCACGGAGCATGATTTCGTGACGCACGGAACGGGCGAGTATGTTCGCGGCGATGTGCATACGAACACGACCGAAGGCTTCTACTCTGTGTTCAAGCGCGGCATGAAGGGTATCTACCAGCATTGCAGTGAGAAGCACCTACACCGCTATGTCGCGGAGTTCGATTTCCGGTACAACAACCGGGTGCGGTTGGGCGTGGATGATCAGGCTCGGTCCGCGAAAGCACTGGCGGGGATCGTGGGAAAGCGGCTAACTTATCGACGGTCAACTAGTCTGTGAGGCTGGACCGGCCAATAAGAGGGAGCGCGAAAGGCGGAAGGTGCCCCCAGAAGAGCCGAGGGACGACGATCTCACGCTGCGGTTAGAGGGCGTGCCAGAGCATCGCGGCCATGTGATGGCGCGCGCCTTGGTGGCAAAGCTCGACCAGTTTCTCAAGGCTTTCGGCGCTTACGAGCGAGCGTACCTTAATGCTCGGGTGCGGCAAACGGATTTTGAGGTCGCTGCCCTTTCTCATAACAGCCCTTCCGAAATCCGACTACACCCTGTTCCACGAGTCGAAAATTATCTTCCGGCGGGAGCGGTAAACTGGACGCTAGAACAGTGGGAGCGGATAGCGAAGGGCGATATGCCGGCCGATGTGGTGGACGAAGAACTGATCGCAGATATTGCGGATTTAGCGCGTCCGATATCGCCGCTCGACTATAGCGCGTTCTCCATACAATACCGAACCCATAAAATCGCACTTGATCAGCGCGTAGTAACCCACGCCGATTCTCTTCGACAAAAGAAGGTTGATCTGCGCCGGCGGCTTCCATGGCGCAAAGGCAGTAACTGCTCATCCCCGGTTCGGCACCCTCTTTCAGAAAGCGGTTTTGCGATGAGCTGAGCGACCGCAAGATAATGGTTGACACGGTCACGGGCGACTCGATTCGAGTTTCGGGTGTCCCGGTTCCCCGACCTCAGTCAACTGAGTCACGCCGAGAAGGACGCCCTGATCGTGGCGCTTTGGTAGCGGTTTGAGGCAA
>JBGPND010000025.1:0-38779 GCA_041487355.1 Acetobacteraceae bacterium
GTGATCGAGCGCGCCTTCTCGCACTTGAAGGATTGGCGACGCGTCGCAACACGATACGACAAGCTGGCCAGAAACTTTCGCGCCACCGTCACGCTCGCCCTACTCTTCAGGTGGTGGATCTAATTGAGTCCGGAGCCTAGGCCGGTTGCAAGCAAGGCGGTAGGCAGCCGCGGCACCAGGCCCGTTTGCAGGAACTCCAGCACCACAGGCAGACCGAGACCGAGACCTGCCGTGAGCAGAACCGCGCCCGTCGCGCCGAATGATTGCAGAGGCCGCTCCTGCTTCACCAGCATCATGATGGTGCGCAGGATGCGCAGCCCATCGCTCACCGTGTGCAGCTTTGATTGCGACCCGGCGGAGCGACCGCGATAGGTCGTGGCGACCTCGCCGATCGGCATCTTCAGTTCCAGCGCGTGGATGGTGAATTCGGTTTCCGTCTCGAACCCGGCCGCAAGTGCCGGGAACGACTTGACGAAGCGGCGGCTGAACACGCGGTAGCCGGAGAGCACGTCGCTGACGCGGTTGCCGAACACCCGGCAGACCAGGAAGCTGAGCAGCCTGTTGCCGAGACGATGACCGCGCCGGTAGGCATCGTCCTGCACTGGCAGCCGCACCGCTGTCACCATGTCGAACTGGTTTTCCACGAGCATGCGCACCATTTCCGGTGCCGCTCCGGCATCGTAGGTATCGTCACCGTCGACCAGCACGTAGACGTCCGCTTCCACGTCGGCGAACATGCGCCGAACGACGTGACCCTTGCCCTGCAGAGTTTCGCTCCGTACGACGGCTCCGGCCGCGCGCGCGACATGACGCGTGCGGTCGGAGGAGTTGTTGTCGTAGACGTGGATGACCGCATCCGGCAGGTTGGCGTGGAAATCGGCGACCACTTTCGCGACCGCGAGCTCCTCGTTGTAGCAGGGAATCAGCAGGGCAATGCTGATGCCCTCCGACGCGGCATGGCTCAGCTTGTCATGCCGTAGCAGGGCGGAGTGGCGATCAGGACGGGTTCGCAGCATGATGAGTGCACCTGACGGCGCCTCCGCTCAATAGGCGTTGCGCATGGCGAGCACCGACACCGCCGTCCGCACCAGGATCACGAGGTCGAGCCACAGGGACCAGTTGTCGATGTATTCCAGATCGGATTCGACACGGCGCAGCAGCTTGTCCTCGGTCTCGGTCTCGCCGCGCCAGCCGCGGACCTGCGCCAGGCCGGTCATGCCCGGCTGGACGCGATGGCGCGCGGCATAACGCGCCGTGACCAGTTCGAACGGCCTGCCGCCGGCGCAGGTGCCAGGCGCATGCGGCCGCGGCCCGACGATCGACATGTCGCCGCGCAGCACATTGAGCAGCTGCGGCAGTTCGTCCAGCGATGTGCGCCGCAGGATTGCGCCGACGCGGGTGACCCTGGGATCGCGCCGCGCGGTCTGCCTGAGCCTGCCCTGGTCCGGCGCATGGTGGTGCATCGTGCGGAATTTAAACATCTCGAAGTCGATATTGGCGAAACCGATGCGACGCTGGCGGAACAGGATGGGGCCCGGGCTTTCCAGGCGGATCGCCAGGGCGGCGACGAGCATGGCCGGGCACAACACGGCGAGCAGCAGCAGCGCGATCGCGATGTCTGTCAGCCGCTTGGCCGAACCATGCCAGCCGCTGATCGGCCAGCGCGACGGTTCGGCGTAGGAAATCGGCGCGATGGCCAGAACGGCCGATGTAAACAGCGCCTCGTTGATTGTACTGCCGCTCGGGTGGAACATGGCCGCCGCCTTTGCCGTCACTCGGTTTGATGAAACCGCGTCGTATTGGCGCATTGAAAACAACCACTAGTTGCAATCTTGGCTCAAATGCCTGACCGGCCGGTTAACACTCAGCGCGAATGACGCATGGCTTCGCATCGCCCTGGGCAGGGCTATGGTTGCAATCGGAACCAGTTATTCGGTCAATGGAATACCATCGTGCGCGAGAGGCTGAAGTTCAGGAACATGCCGGCGATCGCGCCGGCTCCGACCGCGAGCACCGGCTCCGCGGCGCAGAGCGGCACGAAAGTGACCAGTGCGGCATAGGCGCCGCGGTTCAGCACGAACCCTCCGAGATTGACCAACAGGAAGCGTGCCCACTGGTGATGGGCGGGCCCGCTTCCCTTGCCGCGGAAGGTCCAGAGCCGGTTCAGGATCCAGGTCACGCTGGCGGCCACCCCGTAGGCGACCGCGCCGGCGCCATAAAGCCCAAGCGAATAACGCAGCGCGTAGACCGTTGCCGTGTCCGCCAGGAAGCCGACCGTCCCGACGCTGCCGAACATCAGGAACTGCACCAGCGTGACGATGCGCGCGGGAGTCGCGAACTGTCGCGCCGGCGGCGGAAGCTGGGTCGCAAGGCGGAGCAGCAGGGCGTGCATAGCGTGGTCAGTGGTCAGTGACAGGTGGTCAGTATAGAAGGTCACGCCATTGACCAAGCCTCCGAGGGAAGCACCCCACGCAGCGACGCGAATTCCTGGCCGAATCGGCCGCCACCCTGGCCCTTCCGGCAATTGCGCGGGCGCAAGGCAGCCGGGTATTGAAATTCATTCCGCAAGCCGACCTGACCGTGCTGGACCCGGTATGGACCACCGCCTACGTCACCCGGAACCACGCCTTCATGGTGTTCGATACGCTCTACGGCCAGGACAGCAGCTACAAGGCCTCGCCGCAGATGGTCGCCGGGCATGCTGTGGAAAGCGACGGCAAGCTATGGAAGCTGACGCTGCGCGATGGGCTGAAATGGCATGACGGGGAACGCGTTCTGGCACGCGACTGTGTGGCGTCGGTGCAGCGCTGGGGCAGGCGCGATGCGTTCGGCCAGGCCCTGCTTGCGGCCACCGATGAGCTGTCCGCCCCCGACGACAGGACGATACAGTTCCGCCTGAACAAGCCGTTCCCGCTGCTGCCTGACGCGCCCTGCTCCTCGCCCGGTGCGATCAGGTGCTGATGAGCTTCGCGCTCCTTGGCGCAGAGCTGCAATTGCTCCTTGATGACAGCGGCCGCATGCTTATGCTGGGAGTTGGTGACCGCGAGCAACTGGCCGCCCTGGTTCATGCGCAGCCGCTCGCTGAGCTGAGCCATGTGCCCGAGGGTGCGGGTGCTCGGCAGGTAGTCGTCGCGGAAGGCCTGCGCATTGGCATTCACGGCGTCCAGCCGCTGGATGGCAAAGAAACCAAGGCCGACGGTGCATACCAGCACGGCGGCGAACGCGGCGATGACCTTGCCGCGGATGCTGAGCCGGTTGAGCAGATGCGTTACGTCGCGTCTCCAGGGGGATGATGGCGGCTTCATGCGAAGCTGCTTGTGGCGGGTTGCTCGCGCTCTATTCGGTTTGTGTTAACCAGCTACCAACGACAGGCGGCCGTGAGGGCCGTGTTCTTCCGCCCGCCGGCGCATCGCCGCACCGCGATACGCGCTGGCCTTTCGCGCAGGGCTGGGGCAGGGTAAACCCACCGGGGCTGGGACCGGCGCAAGCATAAATGCGGGGACGGAGGCTGGAGCGGACGATGCATCGTCGGGGATTCCTGGAGGCGGGGACGCGGGCGGCGACCCGCGCGCCCACGTCGGCCAGGCGCTGAACGGAGAGACGAGGGAATGCTTGCCTACGCCGCTCGGCGTGTCCTGGCCACCATCCCGGTGATGCTCATCGTCGCCTTCTTTGTGTTCAGCCTGCTGTATCTGGCCCCCGGCGATCCAGCCGCGATCATCGCCGGCGACCAGGCCACGCCCGCCGACGTTGACCGCATCCGGGCCTCGCTCGGCCTCGACCGGCCCTTCGTCGTGCGCTTCGGCGAGTGGCTGTGGCAGATCATGCACGGCGACCTCGGCACGTCGATCTTCACCAACCTGCCGGTCAGCCACATGATCGCGCAGCGCATCGAGCCGACCCTGTCGCTGATGGTGCTGACGATCGTGTTCTCCATCGTCGTCGCCATCCCGCTCGGGGTGATCGCGGCGTGGAAGCACGGCTCCTGGATCGACCGGTCGGTGATGATGCTGGCCGTGTTAGGCTTCTCCGTGCCGGTGTTCGTGATTGGCTATCTGCTGGCCTATGTGTTCGCGCTGCAGCTCGACTGGCTACCCGTGCAGGGCTTCACCTCGATCAGCCAGGGGCTCTGGCCATTCCTGCGCAACCTGATCCTGCCCACCGTGGCGCTTGGGCTGGTCTACGTTGCCCTGCTCGCGCGCATCACCCGCGCGACGATGCTCGAAGTACTCAGCCAGGACTATGTGCGCACCGCCAAGGCGAAGGGTGTGGGTCAGCGCGCGGTGCTGTTCGTGCATGCACTGAAGAACGCCGCGGTGCCCATCGTCACGGTGCTGGGCATCGGCGTCGCGCTGCTGATCGGCGGCGCGGTGATCACCGAGAGCGTGTTCGCCATCCCCGGCCTCGGCCGTCTCACGGTCGATGCGATCCTGCGGCGGGACTATCCGGTGATCCAGGGCGTCGTGCTGTTGTTCAGCTTCGTCTATGTCCTGGTGAACCTTGTCGTTGATCTGCTCTACACTCTGTTTGACCCGAGGATCCGCTATTGATCGCGACCATTCCCTCAACGTCATGCCCGTCCCCGGGGTCGACCCCGGGGACGGGCATGACGTGAGCGTGAGGCAACCGGTATGAGCTCTGCCACCACAACTCGTGCCTATACGTCCGCACCTTCCCTGCCGGACGTATTGCCTCCGGCCAAGCAGCGCGGCAGGGCGATGACCTTCGTCCACCGCCATCCCGCCATCGTGGTTGGCGGAGGGCTGCTGCTCCTCATGATCCTTATCGCAATTCTCGCGCCGTTCCTTGGCACAGTAGACCCGACAGCGTTGGCACCGGCGAAGCGTACCCGCGAGCCGTCGGCGCAATACTGGTTCGGCAGCGACATGCTTGGCCGCGACGTGTATTCCCGGGTGATCTACGGCGCGCGCATCTCGCTGATCGTCGGTTTCGCCGTGGCGGCGATCTCCTCGGCGATCGGCTCCTTCATCGGCCTGGTCTCGGGTTTCATCCGCGCGCTCGATTCCATCGTCATGCGGGTGATGGACGGGCTGATGTCGATCCCGCCGATCCTGCTGGCGATCGCGCTGATGGCACTGACCCGCGCTTCGGTGCAGAACGTGGTCATCGCCATCAGCGTGGCGGAGTTTCCCCGCGTGTCGCGGCTGATCCGCGGCGTGGTGCTGAGCCTGCGCGAGCAGCCCTATGTCGAGGCGGCGATCGCGTCCGGCACGCGGCTGCCGATGATCATCATCAAGCACATCCTGCCGAACACGCTGGCGCCGCTGATGGTGAACGCCACCTTCATCTGTGCCTCGGCCATGATTACCGAGGCCGCGTTGTCGTTCATCGGCGCCGGCACGCCGCCGATCGTGCCGAGCTGGGGCAACATCATGGCGGAGGGCAGGGCGCTCTGGCAGGTGAAGCCCTATATCGTGTTCTTCCCCGCGGTGTTCCTCTGCATCACCGTGCTGTCGGTGAACCTGCTGGGCGACGGATTGCGCGACGCGCTCGACCCACGGCTGGCCAAGCGGATCTGAGCGTATGGCTCTGCTCGAGGTCGAGAATTTACAGACGCATTTCGCGACGCTCGACGGCGTGGTGCGCGCGGTGGAGGGTGTTTCATTCCAGGTGGATGCCGGTCAGACGATCGGCATCGTGGGCGAGTCCGGTTGCGGCAAGTCGGTCACCGCGATGTCGATCCTGCGGCTGATCCAGGAGCCGCCCGGCAAGATTGCCGGCTCGATCCGCTTCCAGGGGCGCAACCTGCTGGCGTTGTCGGAGCCGGAGATGCGCGACATCCGCGGCAACGACATCTCGATGATCTTCCAGGAGCCGATGACCAGCCTCAATCCGGTGCTGACGGTGGGCAAGCAGATCGGCGAGACGCTGCGATTGCACCAGGGCCTGTCGGCGCGCGACGCGGAGCACAAGGCGATCGACATGCTGGTGCTGGTCGGCATCCCCGCGCCGCAGCGGCGGGTGCGCGAATATCCGCACCAGCTTTCGGGCGGGATGCGCCAGCGGGTGATGATCGCGATGGCGCTCGCCTGCAATCCGAAGCTGCTGATCGCCGACGAACCGACGACAGCGCTGGACGTGACGATCCAGGCGCAGATTCTCGACCTGATGCTTGATCTGAAGAACCGTCTGGGTTCGGCGATCATGCTGATCACGCATGATCTTGGCGTGGTGGCCGAGATGTGCGAGCGCGTGGTGGTGATGTATGCCGGGCGCAAGGTCGAGGAAGCACCGGTGACGGAAATCTTCGCCCGCCCGCTGCATCCTTATACGCGCGGGTTGCTGGGCTCGGTGCCAAAGCTCGGTTCGTCGCTGAGCGACGGCGGGCGTGGCAAGCTCGCGGAAATTCCTGGCCAGGTGCCGAGCCTGCGGCAGAAGATTGTCGGCTGCGCGTTTGCTGGCCGTTGCCCGATGGCGACCGATCTATGCAGTCGCGTCACGCCGGCGATCGAGACCAAGGCGCCCGACCATCTGGTCGCTTGCCACTATGCCGAACGCCGGATGGCCGCATGACCGAACGCCCACTGCTCGAAGTCAGAGGCCTGAAGAAGCACTTCCCGATCCACGGCGGCATACTCGGCCTGGAGACGGCGAAGGTCTACGCGGTGGATGGCGTGTCGTTCTCCATCAATCGCGGCGAGACGCTGTCGCTGGTGGGTGAATCCGGTTGCGGCAAGTCCACCGTCGGCAAGGCGATCCTGCGCCTCTATGCGGTCACCGACGGCGAGGTCTGGCTGGACGGCCAGCGCATCGACAACCTCCCCGCCGGCAAGCTGCGCCCGCTGCGCCGGCGCGTGCAGGTGGTGTTCCAGGACCCGTTCTCTTCGCTCAATCCACGCATGAAGATACGCGACATCCTGGCCGAGCCGCTGATCAATTTCGGCCTCGCCCGCGGCGGCCGCGAGTTGACTGAGCGGGTCGAGCAGTTGATGGACAAGGTGCAACTGCCGCGCGATGCGATCGGCCGTTATCCGCACGAGTTTTCCGGCGGCCAGCGGCAGCGCATCGGCATCGCTCGGGCTTTGGCGCCTGGTGCCGACCTGATCATCTGCGACGAGGCGGTGTCCGCGCTGGACGTGTCGGTGAAGGCGCAGATCATCAACCTGCTGGTCAATTTGCAGGACGAGCTCGGCCTGGCGCTGCTGTTCATCAGCCACGACCTCGCCATCGTCGAGCATCTGACGCACCGCGTGGCGGTGATGTATCTCGGCAAGATCGTCGAGCTGGCGGACCGGCGCACGCTGTTCGCCAGCTCACATCATCCGTACACACGGGCGCTGCTGTCGGCGGTGCCGGTGCCGGACCCGACCGCGAAACGCCAGCGCATCATCCTGACCGGCGATGTGCCGAGCCCGATCAACCCGCCTTCCGGCTGCCGTTTCCACACCCGCTGCCCCTTTACCTTCGACCGCTGCCGCGTCGAGGAGCCGGTGCTGCGCCCGGTCGGCGACGGGCACGAGTCGGCGTGCCACCTGGATCACGTGCCGGGCGGGCAGGTCGTGCCGGTCGCGGCTTGAACGCGGATGAGCGCCGATGATATAAAGTGATCATGCTGATCACGCCTGAGCAGATTCGTGCCGCCCGTGCCCTGCTGCGTCTGGAGCAGGATGAACTGGCGCGCCGGGCGCATGTATCCGTCGTGACGGTTCGCCGTCTGGAGGCGCCGGACGGCATCACCAAGGTTGCACCGGGCACGGTGGATGAAGTCCAACGAGCGTTGGAGGCTGCCGGCGCCGAATTTATCGACCGCGGCGTGCGTCGCCGGTCGCGGACGCCAGAGGAGGCCGAGGCGCGCTATCAGGCAGCCTTGGCAATCGCGAAACGCAGCGCGGCACTCCTCAAGGATGCACCGCCGTTTACGGAGGACGATCTCTACGACGAGAATGGCCTCCCGGCGTGATCGCCGTCGATACATCGGCCATCATTGCAATTCTTCAATATGAACCCGAGACGGCAACTTTTCTGCGCTGCATCACTGATTCGGACGCTGCCTGCCTGTCAGCCGTGAGCTTTCAGGAAGCTTCGATGGTCGTAGCCGGGCGAACAGCGGATGCTGCGACGTGGCGCAACCTGGACGCCCTCATTAGTGTCTTTTCGATCGAGATTGTCCCCTACACCGAGGAGCTCGCGTTGATCGCCCGCGAAGCATTCCTTCGTTTCGGCAAAGGCCGCCATCTGGCGCGGCTCAACTCCGGCGACTGCGCGTCTTACGCACTCGCGAAGGCCCGAAAACTCCCGCTGCTGTTCAAGGGTGGCGATTTCGCGCGAACGGATATCGTCCCGGCACTCGCCACACCCGCTTGACCGCATCCCGGCGGCGCGACCACACTCCCTCAGGCGTCTGGCCGCGAGGCTCTGGCGGCCGGACTCATTGAGACACGGCGACAAGGGAGGGATTGCGCGATGCCTCAGGTGACCCTGACGGTGAACGGCAAGCAGCACACGGTCGAGGTCGAGGGCCGCACGCTGCTGGTGGAGCTGCTGCGCGAGAAGCTCGGGCTGACCGGCACCCATGTCGGCTGCGACACCAGCCAATGCGGCGCCTGCGTCGTGCATGTCGACGGTGTATCGGCGAAATCCTGCACCATGTTGGCGCTGCAAGCGGATGGTTCCGCGGTCACCACGATCGAGGGCCTCGCGGCTGCCGACGGCACGCTGCATCCGATGCAGGAGATGTTCCGCGAGCACCACGGGCTGCAATGCGGCTTCTGCACGCCGGGCATGGTGATGAGTGCGATCGACCTAGTGAACTCGCACCCTGAGGGGCTCAGCGAGAAGCAGATCCGCGAGGGGCTGGAAGGCAATCTCTGCCGCTGCACCGGCTACCATAACATCGTCAAGGCGATCGCGGCCGCCTGGCCGCTGATGCACGGCAAGGGTGCCGCCGCCGAATAAGACGAACCAAAGGGAGGGACGTCGATGCCTTTCGAGGGAATTGGAGCCTCCGTTCGCCGCAAGGAGGACGCACGCTTTCTCAGCGGCCGCGGCAACTACACCGACGACATCAACCGGCCTGGCCAGCTCCATGCGTTCATCCGGCGCTCGGACCGGCCGCATGCGAAGATCAACCGCATCGACACAGCGGCGGCGGCGAAGGCGCCGGGCGTCGTGGCGGTGTACACCGGCGCCGACTTGGCGGCCGACAACGTGGGCGGCCTGCCCTGTGGCTGGCAGATCCACAACAAGGATGGCTCGCCCATGGCCGAGCCACCGCATCCCGTGCTGGCGGTCGGCAAGGTGCGGCATGTCGGCGATCCCGTCGCGGTGGTGATCGCTGAGACGAAACAGGCGGCGAAGGACGCGGCCGAGCTCATCGTCATCGACTACCAGGACCTGCCCGGGGCGGCCTCGTTGCGCGATGCGATCGCGCCCGGCGCCGCGCTGGTGCACGACGATGTGCCCGGCAACATCTGCTACGACTGGCATATCGGCGACAAGGCATTGGTCGACGCGGCCTTCACCAAGGCGGCGAAGGTGGTGAAGCTGGATCTCCTCAACAACCGGCTGATCCCCAACGCCATGGAGCCGCGCGCCGCGGTGGGCGAGTTCGACACATCGAGCGGCGACTTCACGCTCTACACCACGAGCCAGAACCCGCACGTGATCCGTCTGCTGATGGGCGCCTTCGTGCTGCACATCCCGGAGAACAAGCTGCGTGTCGTGGCGCCCGACGTGGGCGGCGGCTTCGGCTCGAAGATCTACCACTATGCCGAGGAGGCGATCGTCACCTGGGCCGCCGGCAAGGTGCGCCGTCCGGTGAAATGGACGGCCGAGCGCTCCGAAAGCTTCATGTCGGATGCGCATGGCCGCGACCACGACAGCACCGCCGAGATGGCGCTGGATGCGGACGGCAACTTCCTCGCGCTGCGCATCTCCACCCTGGCCAACATGGGTGCCTATCTCTCGACCTTCGCGCCCTGCATTCCGACCTATCTGTACGCGACGTTGCTCGCCGGCGTCTACAAGACGCCAGTGATCTACTGCGAGGTGAAGGCGGTGTTCACCAACACCGTGCCGGTGGACGCCTATCGCGGCGCGGGGCGGCCCGAGGCGTCCTTCCTGCTGGAGCGTCTGGTCGATGTCTGCGCTTACGACACTGGGATGGATCGCGTCGCGATCCGGCGGAAGAACTTCATCGCGGCGGACGCGTTCCCGTACCAAACGCCGGTGGCTCTGCAATACGACAGCGGCAACTATCAGGCGACGCTGGATGCCTGCCTGAAGGCAGCCGATTACACCGGCTTTGAGGCACGCCGCAGTGCCGCCGCCGCGCGCGGCAAGCTGCGCGGCATCGGCATCTCCACCTACATCGAAGCCTGCGGCATTGCGCCGTCGGCGGTGGCGGGATCGCTCGGTGCGCGCGCCGGTCTCTACGAGGTGGCGAATATCAGGGTGCATCCTACCGGCAGCGTCACCGTGTTCACCGGCTCGCACAGCCACGGCCAGGGGCACGAGACGACGTTCGCGCAGCTTGTCTCCGCGCAGCTCGGCGTGCCGATGGATCAGGTCGATGTGGTGCACGGCGACACCGCCAAGATCCCGTTCGGCATGGGCACCTACGGCAGCCGCAGCCTCGCCGTGGGTGGCAGCGCAATGGTCAAGGCGATGGACAAGGTCATCGCCAAGGGCAAGAAGATCGCCGCCCATCTGATGGAAGCCTCGGTCGACGACATCGAGTTCAAGGACGGCAAGTTTTCGGTCACCGGCACCGACAAGGTGAAGACGCTGACCGACATCTCGCTCGCGGCCTATGTGCCGCACAACTATCCGATCGAGGAGCTGGAACCGGGTCTCGACGAAACCGCGTTCTACGATCCGAAGAACTTCACCTTCCCGGCTGGCTGCCACATCGCCGAGGTCGAGATCGATCGCGATACCGGCGTTGTCGAGGTGGTGAATTTCGTCGCCGTGGACGATGTCGGACGGGTGATCAACCCGATGATCGTCGAAGGGCAGGTGCAAGGCGGCGTGGCGCAGGGCATCGGCCAGGCGCTGCTGGAGCATGCCGTCTATGACAAGAGCGGCCAACTGCTGTCCGGCTCGATGATGGACTACACCATGCCGCGGGCGGACGACCTGCCGAACATCAAGGTGGCAACCGAGGTCACGCTCTGCACGCACAATCCGCTCGGCGTGAAGGGTTGCGGCGAGGTGGGCGCGATCGGCTCGCCGCCGGCGATCATCAACGCCGTCATCGACGCGTTGAAAGGATACGGCGTGCGGCATCTCGACATGCCGGCGACACCGCAGAAGCTATGGTCCATCATCCAGGCCGGACAGCCACGGATGGCCGCGGAATAATCGCGAACGAGGGGACAGCACGATGTACGATTTCGCGTATCAGAAGCCGGGCAGCCTCGCCGATGCGGTGAAGGCGCTGGGTGCCGATCCCGAGGCGAAGGCACTCGCCGGGGGCATGACGCTGATCCCGGTGCTGAAGCAGCGGCTCAACAAGCCCACCGTGGTGGTGGATCTGGCGAAGCTTGGGCTCGCCGGCATCAGCGTCGCGGGCAACACCATCACCATCGGCGGCATGACGACGCATGGCGCGGTCGCGGGCAACGCCGATGTGAAGGCGAAGAATCCGGGGCTGGCGGAGCTTGCGTCGCATATCGGCGACGAGGCGGTGCGCCATCGCGGCACGATCGGCGGCAGCCTGGCGAACAACGATCCGGCCGCCGACTATCCGGCCGCCGCGCTGGCACTCGGCGCCACGATCAAGACGGATCGCCGTTCGATCAAGGCGGACGATTTCTTCCAGGGCATGTTCGCGACGGCTTTGGAGCAGGGCGAGATCATCACCGGGGTCGAGTTTCCGGTTCCCGAGAAGTCGGCCTATGAGAAGTTCCCCAATCCGGCATCGCGCTACGCCATCGTCGGCGTCTATGTGGCGAAGACGGCGGGCGGTGTGTGCGTGGCGGTGACTGGTGCGGGCCAGAACGGCGTGTTCCGCCACACCGCGATGGAGCAGGCGTTGACTGCCAACTTCTCGCCCGATGCGATCGCGAACATCGTGACGCCGCCGGATGGGCTGAACAGCGACATCCACGCCAGCGCCGAATATCGCGCCCATCTGGTGGGTGTGATGGCGAAGCGGGCAGTGGCGCGCGCGCGCTGATTCCACGATGCGGGGGATTGGCGACAATGGCGGCCCCCCGCTCGACCCGGAGATCGATCCGAACGAATCCTGGCGCCACTGGTGCTGGAAGCGTGCGGTGAAGCGCGCCTGGAAGACGCCTCCGCGGGAGATCGCATTGCGCCGCCTGGCGCGTGCCGAGGCGCTTGGCATCACGTATCGAGAGTACACGCTCGAGATCCTGGAGCGAGGCGTCCACCTGTGAGCGACCTGTCGTGCCTGGTGGCCGAGCCGGGTGCCCACTCGATTCCCTATGTTGATCCAGCGTTTCCCGACCGCACGTTGCTGCTGCACAGCGCCCGGCCACGCCACTACGATGCCGCGACGCCGGTGCTGTTGGTGCATCATGGTGTTGGACGCAACGGTGCGGCCTATCGCGACTACTGGCTGAGGGTTGTCGACGAGGCCGGTATCCTGGCGATTGCGATCGAGTTTTCGGAAGCGTCGTTTCCCGAATATCTCTGGTACCATTTCGGCAATCTGCATGACGAAAGCGGCACACCGAACCCGCAGGAGCAATGGACCTACGGCATTGACGAACGTCTGTTCGCGGCGTTGCAGGACCAGGGGCTGACAAACCGCCAGCGCTACGGGCTGTTTGGCCACTCCGCCGGCGGGCAGTTCGTGCATCGGATGCTCTCGTTCGGCTTTCGCGACCGCGTCGCCGTTGCCGTCAGTGCGAACGCCGGCACCTACGCCATGCCGGACCTGGAGACGCCGTGGCCGTTCGGCCTTGGCGAAACCTGCCTCGATCCAGATGCGCTGCGCCAACTGCTCGAGTTCCCCGTCACCGTGATGACCGGCACGCGCGACACCAAGACGACGGGCCGGTTCTTTCCGAAGGGACCCCGCTCCATGCGCCAGGGCGCCACGCGGCATGAGCGCGCGCACAACTACGTCCGTGCCGGGCACGCCGCGGCAGAGGCGTTGCAGGCTCGCTGTGCCTGGACGGTGATCGACGTGCCCGATGTCGGCCATGACGGCGAGCGCATGTCCATCGCCGCCGCACCAGTCGTGGCGGCCGCACTGCACGCTTCGGAGCCCGGGCACGCGCCGATTGCTGGCGGCCAGCGGCTGCATTAGCATCCGGACAATTCCGCTGGGAGGCCAAAACTCATGAAACGCCGTGATGTCCTGAAGTCCGCGCTCGCCGGCGCGACCGCGCTGGCCGCGCCGCGCATCGTGCAGGCGGAGGGAGCGAAGACCATCACCTTCGTGCCGCACGCCGATCTCGCCTCGCTCGATCCGGTGTGGACCACGGCCGACATCACGCGCAACTTCTCGCTCGCCGTCTACGACACGCTTTATGGTTACGATGCCGAGTTCAACGTGCAACCGCAGATGGTCGAGGGTGCGGTGGTGGAGAACGATGGCAAGCAGTGGGACCTCACGTTGCGTGACGGGCTTGCCTTCCACGACGGCACGCCGGTGCTGGCGCGCGACTGCATCGCCACCATCCAGCGTTTCGCCAAGCGCTACCCGTTCGGCGAGGCGCTGATGGTGCGCACCGACGAACTCACCGCCGTCTCCGACAAGGTGATCCGCTTCCGGCTGAAGAAGCCGTTCGCGCTGCTGCCGAATGCGCTTGCCGAGGTCTACTGCGCCATCATGCCGGAGCGGCTGGCGAAGACCGACCCGCTACAGCAGGTGTCGGAAGCGATGGGCAGCGGGCCGTTCAAGTTCGTCGCCGCCGAGCGCATTCCCGGCCAGCGCGTGGTCTATGAGAAGAATGCCAAATACATTCCGCGCAAGGACGGCAAGCCGAGTTTCAACGCCGGCCCCAAGATCACTTACGTCGATCGCGTGGTGTGGAATTTCATCCCCGATCCGGCTACCGCCTCCGCCGCCCTGATGCAGGGCGAGGTCGACTGGTGGGAGAACCCCACCATCGACCTGATCCCGCAGTTGAAGGGCAACAAGGACCTGACGCTGACGGTCAAGGACCGCACCGGCGAGATCGGCTGTCTGCGCTTCAATCACATCCAGCCGCCGTTCGACAATCCCGCCATCCGTCGCGTCGTTGTCGCGGCGATGGACCAGAAGGAAATCATGGAGGCTGTGGCGGGCGCCGAACCTTCGCTGATCAAGACGGAGGTTGGTGTGTTTGTGCCCGGCACGCCGATGGCGAGCACCGTCGGCGTGGAAGTGACGCGCGGTCCGAAGGACTATAACAAGCTCAAGCAGGACCTGATCGCCGCCGGCTACAAGGGTGAGAAGATCGTCATCCTCGCGGCTACCACCATCCCGACCATCTGGGCCGAGGCGCAGGTTGCCTCGGACACACTGAAGAAGATCGGCATGAACATCGATTTCCAGGCGCTGGAATGGGGCACCGTGGTGCAGCGGCGCGCCAGCAAGGAGCCGATCGACAAGGGCGGCTGGAATATCTTCTACACATATCTCGGCGGTTTCGGGAACATCACGCCGGCGCCCAACCTGCCGATCCGCAGCAGCGGCACCAACGGGAGCTGGTTCGGCTGGCCCACCGACGAGAAGATGGAGGCGCTGCGCGCGGCGTGGTTCGATGCGCCCGACCTCGCGGCGCAGAAGAAGATCTGCGAGGAGATGCAGGTGGCGTTCTGGAAGAGCCCGCCCTATGCGCCGCTCGGGATGTACGACCAGCCGACCGCATTCCACAAGTATCTGCAGGATGTGCGCGACGGCTGGCCGCAGTTCTACGGGGTGAAGAAGAACGTATAGGCGCGGGCCGCTCCGAATGGATTTGCAGCGTGCTGCCGTGCATCGTGACCTGAAGGCCATCCGCGAGGGCATCGCGCAATCCTGTCACGTGCGCCGCGCTGGATGACCCATCATGTCGTCGTCATCGGCGCAGGCATCGTCGGCGCGGCCTGCGCCATCGAACTGCTGCGCGACGGGCATCGCGTGACGATCCTGGAGCCGGGCGAGCCGGGCGGCGAACAGGCCGCCAGCTACGGCAACGGCACGTTGCTCAATCCAAGCTCCGTCATCCCGATGTCCAGCCCAGGCATCTGGCGCAAGGTGCCTGGCTGGCTCGCCGATCCGCTTGGTCCGCTGGCGATACGCTGGCGCTATCTGCCGCGGCTGCTGCCCTGGCTGACGCGTTTCCTCCGTGCCGGCGCCACCGAGGCGAAAATGGCGGCGACCGCGCGAGCATTGCGCCCGCTGCTGCTCGAAGCGCCCGAGCGGCATCGCCGCCTGGCGGAGGAGGCCGGCGTGGGTGATCTGATCACCCGCCAGGGCGTGCTTTACGTGTTCCCGACCCGTGCCGACTTCGCCGCCGAGGAACCTGCGTGGCGGCTGCGGCGCGAGACCGGCGTGCGCTGGCTCGAATTGTCGGCCGACGAATTGCGCCAACGCGAGCCGAGCCTGGATCGCCGCTACACGTTCGGTCTGCTGGTTGAGGAGAATGGCCAGTGCCGGGACCCGGGCGCCTATGTGGCCGCGTTGGTCCGCCATGCGCAGGCGCTTGGCGCCGAATTGCGGCAGGGGAGGGCGCTCGGCTTTCGCATCGAAGACCGGCGGCTGCGCGCGGTGCGCACGGAGGCGGGCGAGATCGCGGCCGACAAGGCGGTGATCGCTGCCGGAGCCTGGTCGAAAATGCTGGCCGCGGCGGCCGGCGATCGCGTGCCGCTGGAGACCGAGCGTGGCTACCATGCCGTCATCACGGAACCAGGCATCGCGCCGCGCTATCCGGTGATGCCGAGCGACGGGAAGATGGGATGTGTGATGACGCCGCAGGGACTGCGTCTCGCTGGACAGGTGGAGCTGGCAGGACTCGACGCGGCACCGGACTGGCAGCGTGCCGCGGTGCTGCGCGACTTCGCCCGGCGTGTGTTTCCCGACCTGGCGCGTGATCTGCCGGCGGAGAAGGTGAAGGTCTGGATGGGCCACCGGCCTTCGATGCCGGATGGGCTGCCCTGCATCGGTCCGGCCTCGGGATGTGCTGACGTGGTGCATGCCTTCGGGCACGGCCATGTCGGGCTGACTGCAGGGGCCGCGACCGGGCGGCTGGTGGCGGATCTGGTCAGCGGGAAGGCTCCGGCGATCGATCCGACGCTGTATTCAGCGCGGCGGTTCTGAGAGAGTTTGGCGACGGAACAGACTACATGCTGCTTCGGATCAGCAGGACTCGATCGCAGCAGGGACGCGCCCCAGCGTGATGGCGCGGAGGCTTCTCGCTGACCTTGGGCGCTGCTATAGCGGGTTCAGGGTGACCGGAAATGCGCGCGAGCCTCGTGATGGGTATCGCTGCGCTCAACCCATCCTACAGGCTACGTCGTAGGATGGGTTGAGCGCAGCGATACCCATCATTCCAGCGAGATTCCAGTTATGCTGAATATGCTCTAGTGTGCCGCGAGAAGCGCGTGTCCGCGGAAAAGCCGGTTAAGGAATGGAATGCGCCTTCACTTGATCAATCCGATGGTCAATTACAGCGGCAGCGAACTTCGTACCCTGGCTCTCTACAATATCTTGCGTGATGAGGCCGATGTAACCGTCTGGAGCCAGTTCACGCCCAACCCGAAGTTCTCCGGGATCGTGCCAATCCGCCGCATCATTCCGTATCAGGGAAGAATCCCGATCGGTGGCACGATGGTATTCGTCGGGTTCTATTATCACGTCGGACGATGGCCGCTATTTGCACCCGCGCGGCGGCGGATCCTGATCTGCAACACCAACCATGTGCCTTCCTTCCAGGCATTCTACCGGAGGATCTCGAATTCAGGCCGGAGGTCCGTCGAACTGGTTTATGCCTCCGTGGAGGTGAAGGACATGATCGGCCCGCCCGGCGTGGTTCAAGCATCTCCCATCGACATTACCGAATTCACGGCCAGCGATGTCGCAAGGGAAGGTCAGTTCAGGGTCGGTCGCCTGAGCCGGGACAGCCCCCAGAAGCATCACGAAGAAGCGCCTGAATTCTATCGTCGGCTGGTGGAAGCGGGGTGTGGGGTGAGGATCATGGGAGGCACTCTGTTGGCGGATCGCCTGTCCGGTCATCCACCGGAACTCGATCTTCTGCCGGCTGGCGCGGAAAGTGGTCCCAGCTTCCTGCGTGGGCTTGATTGTTTTTACTACAGAACCAACGACAGCTTTTTTGAGACCTTCGGCAGGGTCGTTTTCGAGGCCATGGCGTGCGGCCTCCCCGTCGTCGTCCATCGACGCGGCGGCTACACCGAGTTTCTCCACCATGGCGAGGACGCGTTCATATTCGATACGGACGATGAGGCATTCGACCTCATCATGCGCCTGCAGGCTGATCCGGCGCTTCGGCGCAGGATCGGTCGCAATGCCCGCAAGCGGGTGGAGCAGATGTATTCGGAAGACTACGTTCGAGACTTGAAGCGGTATTATCTGTCATGAGCCGGGACTGCTGTCGACGGAAGCGACGGCCGTGACGGAAGCGCCTTTGAAGGCGGAAGTCATGCGGCCCTCCGCTCTAGGGGCCCGTGAAACCGAGACCTGGCAACAGATGCTGACAGGGTCGCGGTCCCTGCAGCGGGCGTTCTTGACTCCCGGTTTCGCCCTGGCCTGTGAACGCGCGACGGGGCGCGCCTACGTCGCTGTGTTGCATGATGGCTCCGCAATCCGTGGTTTTCTGCCATTCCAGTTCAAAACGGTCTGGCACGAGCGCATGCGGCTGGCGGAGCGGATCGGCGGCGGGCTATCCGACGCGACAGGCCTCGTTGCCTGGCCGGACTTACGGATCACCGCGGCGTCGCTGGTGCGCCTCGCTGGATTGGCATCGCTGTTTGTGAGTGATCTGGTTGAAGGCCAGGATCAGTTCGGACTCGATGCTGAATGGTCCCAGACGTGCTATCTGACCGATCTTGCCGCCGGGCCGGACGCCTACTTCGGCGATCTGCTGGCACGCAACCGTGACTTGGTCCGTGATACCGAGAGGCGCGAGCGGAAGGCGCAGAAAAGTTATGGGCCGTTGTCGTTCGATACGATCGACCATATTCCAGCCGATGCACTCGCCAGTCTGATTGAGGCGAAAGCGCAGCAATATCGCCGGACCCAGGTACCGAATCCCTTTGATCGACCCAGACCTCTGCGGCTGATCGAGGCGCTCAATGGTGCACCTGCCGCGCAGTGCAGGCTTGTTTTGGCCAGGCTGCGGGCAGGGGGCCGCGTAGTCGCGCAGCACCTTGGGCTGCAGTACAACGATGTTCTAAGCTGGTGGTTCCCGGCCTATGATCCGGACGCGCAAGGTGTCTCGCCCGGGCGGCTGCTTCTCTGGTACATCATCCGGCACGCCATGGACGATGGCATCAGGCTTATTGATTATGGCGAGGGCGAGGCGCAATACAAACGGCAGTTCTCCACCCGGTCGATTCAGCTGGGTCGGGCCACGTGGTGCGCCGGACCTGCTTCGACGATACTGGCCCGCCTCTGGCAATCAGCGGAATGGCGATTGCGACGCCGGCTCCTCCGGAGGCTAAGGACAAGCGCGGAGCCGACCTGATGCCTAGAGCAAAATATGGGGATGCCGATCCTCCCATTCGGCGATGGATCGCCGCTGCACTGACGACAGGAATCGGAGTCGCCCGAGGGCCATGACAACGCCGCTGGTGACCGTCCTTATTCCCGCATTCAATGCCGCCGCCACGATCCAGCGCGCCGTCGATTCCGCGCTCGCGCAGACCTGCCGCAATTTCGAAATCATCGTGGTCGACGACGGCAGCCGCGATGCGACCTCGGAAATCGTCGCCGCGTATCAGTCCGACAAGATCCGGCTGCTCCGCCTGGCACGCAACCAGGGGGAGAGCGGCGCCATGAACGAAGGCATTGCGGCTGCGAAGGGCGAACTGATCGCCTTTCTCGATGCCGACGATGAGTGGCTGCCGGAGAAACTCGGCAAGCAGGTCGAGGCTCTCCGGAACAATCCCAACGCGGTGATGGCGACCTGCGGCTGCCGGTTCATCGATACCCAGGGCAACGTCTTCCGGGAATTCGGCATGCCGCCACGAGGTCTGCAGAAGACCGAGGTCTGGCGCTCGCTCCTGGCGGCAAGCTTCATCGCCAAGCCCTGCGTGGTCGCACGGACGTTGGCATTGCGCGGGGTGGGCCCGTTCGACACCGGACTCGCGATCGCAGCCGATCAGGATATGTGGATCAGGCTGTCGATGACCGGCGAGGTCGAGTTTGTGCACGAGTATCTGACCACAGTGTACGACACGGCCGGCAGTCTGACGAAAGTATATGCCGACAAGGTCGACAAGTATGTGCTGCCGATGATCCGGCGCCATATCGAAGAGCAGAGGCAGCGCCTGACCAGCGAGCAGGTAAGCGAGGTCCTGGGGGCACGATACACCTCCGTGGGCCGCAATCTCTATCTGACCGGATCGTTGGTTCGTGGGACGGCGCTCATCCTGCGTGCCATGGCCATGGGCCATCATGTCCGGGAGAACGTATGGTATCTTGCCGCCGCGTCGCCGCCCGCGAAGGCAATCAAGAAGCTGGTCCGGTACTCGGGCGGAGGCAACGCCCAGGCCCAGGAAGATTATTCGCCACCTGCGCCGCCCGACGGAGCGCTGCTGCGGCCCGACAAACAGGATCTGGTCGCGCTGCCCGCTGGACGGCCGATCCTGATCATCATGGTCGACGCGGAAGCGGAGTTCGACTGGGACGGTCCATTCCTCCGCACGCTGGTCAGCGTGCGGAACCTGAGCCAGCAGGCCATGGCGCAGGATATCTTCGACCGGCTCGACGTACGGCCGACCTACCTCGTCGACTATGCGGTGGCGACACAGCCGGAAGGCTACGAGCCGATCCGGGAGCTTCTCCAGTCAGGTCGCTGCGAGATCGGCACACATTTGCAGCCGTGGGAAAATCCGCCATTCGCCGAGGAGCTAAGCGTCCGCACATCGTTCAACCATAATCTGCCTGCCTGGCTGCAGAGGGAGAAGCTGCTGCGGCTCACCGATGCCATCGTCGAGAATTTCGGTGTCCGGCCCATCTCCTATCGCGCCGGGAGGTATGGCGTCGGTGATGAAATAGCGTGGATACTCGAATCGCTCGGTTACCAAATCGATCTCAGCGTGCTGCCAGGCCATGACCTGCGGCGGCGCCACGGTCCGGATTTCCGACGCGCGTTCAACCAGCCTTACTGGTTCGGTCCCGACCGCAAGCTGTTGGAGATTCCACTGACGACGGGTTTCTCCGGCGTCCTCGCCGGCGGTGCCGAACCTCAGGTCTTCAACGCGTCGCTTTACACGGCCTTGTCTCAGCCAGGTGCGACAAGGCTGCATCTGCCTGGAGTATTCGCGCGGCTCGGTCTGCTGGAACGCATCACGCTCACCCCGGAAGGCATGTCGATCCAGGAACTGAAGCGTCTGACGCGGCTGCTGCTCCGTCGGGGCCAACGCGTGTTCACCTTCAACTATCACAGTTCTGCGCTCCTGCCGGGCTTTACACCTTATGTCCGCTCGCACGCCGATCTGGACAGGATGATCCGCACCATCGAGGAATATCTGCACTTCTTCATTGAGGAGGTCGGCGGAACCACGATGACGCCGACGCAGTTCTGGGCGGCGCTACGTTCGAAGCCGCTTGTCGCCGTGCCAGCCGCTGGCGCCGCCGGCTCGTTGGTGCAATGAGCGGCTGGCGTCCGCTGCTGCGTCAGTTTGCCTATCGATCGGGTGCGCTGTCCCTTGCCCGGGTCAGAATGCGCCGGGCTTTGACAGTGATCATGCTGCATCGGGTGGTCGATCCGGCAGACCTCGATTTCGTTCACGCCGACCCCACCTATACGCTGTCTGCCCCAATGTTCGATCAGCTGCTCGCGTTTTTTCAGAACCACTACAGTATCGTCAGTCTCGGCGATGTCATGGCCGCTCGCGACGGAACACGGAATCTGCCGGACCATGCACTGCTGATTACATTCGATGACGGTTGGGCGGATAATCTTCGCTACGCCGCGCCACTCCTGAAATCGCGCGAATTGCCCGCGGTGATCTTCGTGGTTCCCCAAGCGATCCTGTCGGGTTCAGATGCGTGGTGGCAGGAGCAGGTGTTTGCCGCGGGCCGCTCCGGCATGCTCGACGCATGGCTGGACCAGGGCCAGATCCGCGCCAGGCTCATGGCCGGAAGAGATGTCGGCGGGTTGCCTCATAACCTGGAGGTCGTGACCCGTCTCGCACTGATGGATGAGCAGGAGCGCACCGAAATCCTGGCCACACTTCCGTCGATGTCATGTCATTCACGGATGATGCTGAAGCCGGAGGACCTGCCCAATCTCGCCGCCTTCGGGATCGATATCGGCCTGCACGGCTACGCGCATGCGCCGTTGACGGCGGTTGCCGATGTCACAACGGAACTTTGTCACGCGAGGGAAGCGATCGCTGAGCTCTCGAAGGGGACGGCGATGACGACAGCGCTCGGATGCCCGCATGGGCGCTACGACGACAGGGTCATCGCCGGCACAGATGCCGCCGGGGTGACGCTGGTGTTCACCAGTGATCCGTACCTGAATCTGACGAAGCGTGGCATGCTCTCGGCGCGGCGCCCGCTGGGGCGTATCAACGTCGAGGCACGACATATTGCGGCGGCGGGGCCCCACCGGCTCGACCCGGCGGCAGCGGCGCGGTGGCTGTGGGCGCGCGACTGCCGGTAGTCAGCCCGCCGCCGCCATCCGTTTCTCGCCACGCTCGGACAGCATGCGGTCGAAATAGGCGATCGTGCGTGTCAGCCCGTCGTCCAGCGCCACGCCCGGCTCCCACCCAAGAACCCGCCGAGCCAGCCCGATATCCGGGCAGCGTTGCACCGGATCGTCCTGCGGCAATTCGCGATACACGATGCGCGAGCGCGAGTTGGTCAGCCGGATCACCCGATCGGCCAGCTCGCTCACCGGTATCTCGTGCGGATTGCCCAGATTGATCGGGCCGGTGATCTCGTCGCCGGTCGCCATCAGGCGCACAAACCCGTCGATCAGGTCATCGACGTAGCAGAACGCCCGCGTCTGGCTGCCGTCCCCGTACAGCGTGATGTCCTCGCCGCGCAGCGCCTGCACGATGAAGTTCGACACGACACGGCCATCGTTCGGGTGCATGCGCGGCCCATAGGTGTTGAAGATGCGCGCCACCTTGATGCGCGTGTTGTGCTGGCGGAAATAGTCGAAGAACAGCGTCTCGGCACAGCGCTTGCCCTCGTCGTAGCAGGCGCGCGGGCCGAGCGGATTGACGTTGCCGCGGTAGTCCTCGGTCTGCGGATGCACGGTGGGATCGCCGTACACTTCGCTGGTCGAGGCCTGCATGATCTTCGCGCCGACCCGTTTGGCCAGACCCAGCATGTTGATCGCGCCGATCACGCTGGTCTTGGTGGTCTGCACCGGGTCGTACTGGTAGTGCACCGGCGAAGCCGGGCAGGCCAGGTTGTAGATCTCGTCGACCTCCACATAGAGCGGGAAGGTGATGTCGTGGCGCATCGCCTCGAAATGCGGATCACCCATCAGGTGCGCGACGTTGTCCTTGCGTCCTGTGAAATAATTGTCGACGCACAGCACATCGTCGCCGTCACGGATCAGGCGTTCGCAGAGATGCGAGCCGAGGAAACCGGCGCCGCCGGTCACCAGAACGCGCTTGCGGGTCAAGGCCATCAGCTTGCATCTCCCAGGCTGAAACAGGTTGCACGGTCGGCGGGCGGGCCGAACTCGCGCGGGCGCAGTCCGGCGTGTAGCCAAGTGATCAGCGAGTAGATGTCATAGACCGGCAGGCCCAGCGCCTCGCGTAGCGCGAACGCATAGGGCGGCATGTTGGTGCATTCCAGCACGATCGCGCCGATGTCAGGGTGGCGCGCAACCAGCGTCCGTCCCGCATCCAGGATGTCGGCCGCGGCCAGCGCCACGTCCATGTCCTGTTTCTCGCCGCGGATCAGCACGCGGAAGAACTCGCGCCCGTCTTCGGTGCCGACGAACGGCGTATCGGGCGGCACGCCGGCGGCCGCCAGGTGCCGCGGGGTCAGCGAACCGGCGGATACCGTGATGATCCCGACGCGCCGGCCAGGCGGCAGCATCGCCTGCACCCAGGGCACCTGGATCAGCGCGCTGGTGGCGACCGGGACCCGCACATGAGCCGCCAGTTCCGCCTGGAACAGCGACAGGAAACCGCAGTTGGTGGTGATCGCCTCGGCGCCGTCGCGAACCAGCTCGGCGGCGGCGGCCAGGAAGTCGTCCAGCAGGCCGGCGGCGGCGTTCAGCACCACGCGTTCCGGTGTGGCCCCCCGCACCACGCGGTAGAGCACCGGGAACGGCCAGGTTGTGGCATTGCCCATGTCGCCCGGGATGCGGGGGAACCTCGCCTCCAGCATCAGGATTCCCAGAGGGGCGCCGTAGATCGCCTTGCCGCCTTTCGCTATGACCTGCATGGTGACAGCATGCCCCAATCGATCGACAGGAGGAAGTAATGGCCGAGCGGCCGTTCACGCAGGCTGACCTGGATGTGCTGGCGCAATGGGATACGCCGACGATCTGCAACGGTCTGGAACTCATCGTGCCGGACCGTCGTGCGATCGGCTTCACCGTCGAGCCGATGGTCTGCATCGACCCGAAGGCCAAGCCGATTGTCGGGCTGGCGCGCGTCGGCATGATCCGCGCCAAGGAGCCGCCGCGCGGCCAGGTGGTGAACCGGCTGGACTGGTACGACTACGTCGCGGCCACCGACTTTCCGACCATCGCCGTGATCCAGGACATCGACGACCGGCCCGGCTATGGCGCCTATTGGGGCGAAGTGCAGTCCACCGTGCACAAGGCGCTGGGCGCCATCGGCTGTGTCACCAGCGGTTCGTTCCGCGATCTGGACGCCTGGGCGCCCGGGTTCCAGATCATCGGCGGCCGGGTCGGCCCGAGCCATGCCCACGTTCACATGGTCGAGCTCGGCAAGCCGGTGAACGTGTTCGGCATGCAGGCCGGGCATGACGACGTGATCCATGCCGATTTCCACGGTGCGGTGGTGGTGCCGGCCGATGCGGTGAAGCAGTTGCCGGCGGCGATCGACCTGATCTCGCGGCGCGAGAAGGTCATTCTCGATGTTTGCCGGGCGCCGGGCTTCACGCCGGCTAAGCTGCGCGAGGCGATGCGGCGTTCCGGCGAGATCCACTGATTGACGCAACAAGGCGCGGAGGCGAGCATCCGCGCCGAACTCCCCATGAGGACCTGAGAATGAACATCGCCACGATGCCTGCCTCGCTTGCCGGCGTGTCGGACGAGGAGTGGCGGATTCGCTGCGACCTGGCCGCGCTGTACCGGCTGGTCGCGCACTACCGCTGGACCGACTTCGTCTACACGCATATCAGCGCGCGGCTGCCCGGGCCGGAGCATCATTTCCTGATCAACAAATACGGCGTGCTGTTCCACGAGATGCGGGCGTCGGACCTGGTGAAGGTGGATCTGCACGGCAACGTGGTGGAGCAGGGGGATACGCAGAGCACGCGGGTGAATGCGGCTGGCTTCACCATCCACTCGGCGATCCACATGGCGCGCCCCGACCTGATGTGCGTGGTGCATACGCACACGGCGGCGGGCATCGCGGTATCGGCGCAGCAGGCGGGGCTGCTGCCGATCTCGCAGCACGCGCTGAAGTTTTACGGGCGGCTGGCGTATCACGGCTACGAGGGGATCGCGCTGGATCTGGACGAACGCGAGCGGCTGGTGGCCGATCTCGGTGAGCACAAGGCGATGATCCTGCGCAACCACGGCCTGCTGATGGGTGGCACCTCGATCCCCGAGGCGTTCCACATGACCTACATGTTGGAGCGGGCCTGTGCTGCGCAGGTGGCGGCGCTGGCCGGCGGGCAGGCGCTGGTGTATCCGCCCGAGGAAGTGTGCCGACATACCGCGGAGCAATTCCGCGTCCAGGAGAATGACGATCATTACACCTGGATGTGGGATTCCGCCTTGCGGCTGATCGAGAATGATCGGCCGGATTACCGGAGCTGATGCCGCTCACCGTCATCCGCAATGCCGACATGGTGGTCGCCTGGGATGCGGGCGCCAGGTCGCATGTCTACATGCCGGGTGCGGACGTGGCGTTCGAAGGCGGCGTGCTGCGCTTCGTCGGTCGCGGCTACGACGGGCCGGCGGACGAAGTGCTTTCCGGCTCCGGCATGATGGTCATGCCGGGCCTGGTCAACATCCACTCGCATACCTCCAGCGAGCCGATGAACAAGGGGCTGATCGACGAAATCGGCAGCCCCGGCTTCTACAATTCCTCGCTCTACGAGTACCTGCCGATTTTCCGCCCCGCCCCGGAAGCGATACCGCATTGCGTGCGCGTGGCGCTGTCCGAGCTGTTGCTGTCGGGCGTGACCACGCTTGCCGATCTGTCGATGGCACATCCGGGATGGCTCGACCTGCTGGCGGAAGCCGGCATGCGCGTATGCATCGCACCGATGTTCCGCTCGGGCCGCTGGTACACCAAGAACGGCCATCTGGTGGAATATGCCTGGGACGCGGCGGCCGGCGAGAAGGCGATGGCCGAGGCGCTGTCGCTGATCGAGCGCGCCGAACAGCATCCGTCGGGGCGCCTGTTCGGCATGGTCGTGCCGGCACAGATCGACACCTGCACCGAGGGCCTGCTGCGCGACTCATTTGCCGAGGCGAAGGCGCGCGGCCTTTCCTGGCAAATTCATGCCGCACAATCGGTGTCCGAGTTCCACGAGATCACCCGTCGGCACGGCTACACGCCGATCGGTTGGCTGGATCATCTGGGATTGCTGTCGGAACGCTCGATCATCGGCCATGGCATCTTCCTGGACGATCATCCGTCGACGCGCTGGCACACCGATACCGACGTGAAGCGCCTGGCGGAGACCGGCACCACCGTGGCGCACTGCCCCACCGTGTTCGCCCGCCGCGGTATCACGCTGAAGGATTTCGGCCGCTACCGCCGCGCGGGCGTCAACATGGGCGTCGGCACCGACACCTATCCGCATAACATGCTCGACGAGTTGCGCCTGGTTGCCTATCTGGCGCGCACCCAGGCCGGTGATCCGCGCACGCTGAACAGCACAGACCTGTTCGAGGCCGCGACCATCGGCGGCGCGCGCGCCCTCGGCCGCGACGATATCGGCCGGCTCGCGCCCGGCTGCCGCGCCGATATCGTACTGGTGGACATCACGCATCCAATGATGCGCCCGGCACACGATCCGGTGCGCAGCCTGATCTATGCGGCCGGCGACCGTGCCGTGCGCGCTGTGTATGTCGATGGACGGAAGGTGGTCGAAAATGGCCGCGTGCTGACGATCGACTATCCTGCCGCCGCCGCCGCGTTGCACGAGGCGCAGAAGCGTTTGAAGGCAAACGTGCCGAACCTTGATTGGGACCACCGCACGGCGGAGCAGATTTCGCCGCTGACGTTCGATACGCGATGACAGATTACAACGTCATGGCCGGGCGTGTCCCGGCCATCCGTCGCGGCACCTGCGCTGGCAGGGATGGCCGGGACACGCCCGGCCATGACGATGAGGGGCAGTTGCGCGCATGAGCGCACTGCTTTCCGTCACTGGTCTCCGCACCGTGTTCCGCACCAGCGGCGGCGACGTCGCGGCGGTGGACGGCGTCGACATCTCGGTGGATCGCGGCCGCACGCTCGGCATCGTCGGCGAGAGCGGCTGCGGCAAGTCGGTGCTGTCGCTGTCGGTGATGCGCCTGGTGCCACCGCCGGGCCGGATCGCCGCCGGACACATCGAATTCGACGGGAAGGACCTGCTGAAACTATCGACCGCACAGATGCGCGACATCCGCGGCAACCGCATCGCGATGATCTTCCAGGAGCCGATGACCAGCCTGAACCCGGTGTTCACCGTCGGCGACCAGATCACCGAGGCGATGCGCGCGCACGACCGCACCGCCTCCGCCGGCGCGCTGCGCAGCCGCGCCATCGCCGCCCTGCAACGCGTGCGCATCCCCGCGCCGGAACGCCGCTTCGATGAATATCCGCACCAGATGTCCGGCGGCATGCGCCAGCGGGTGATGATCGCCATGGCGCTCGCCTGCGAGCCCGACCTGCTGATCGCCGACGAACCCACCACCGCGCTCGACGTCACCGTGCAGGCGCAGATCCTCGACCTGCTGCGCGAGCTGCAGCAGCAGACCGGCATGGCGATCATCCTGATCACGCACGACCTCGGCATCGTCGCCGAGATGGCCAACGAAGTCGCGGTGATGTACGCCGGCCGCGTGGTGGAACGCGCGCCTGGTGCCGCTATCTTCGACGATCCGCAGCATCCCTACACGCTCGGCCTGCTCGGCAGCATCCCCAAGATCGACGAGAACCGCGATCGTCTGCTGGCGATCGAAGGCACCGTGCCGGCGCCGTTCGACCTGCCGCAAGGCTGCCGGTTCCATCCCCGCTGCGTGTTCGCCGACGCCGCCTGCACAGTGCAAGATCCCGAACTGCGACTGCTCGGCGAGAACCATCGCGTCGCCTGCATTCGCGCGCCGGTCGAGGCGCTGGTGGCATGAGCGCGCTGCTGGAAGTCGAAGGCCTCACCAAGCACTTCATCGTCAAGCGCGGGCTGGTGCTCGGCAAGACGGTGGGCGTGGTGCGCGCGGTGGACGGCATCTCGTTCAGCCTCGACCACGGCGAGACGCTGGCGCTGGTGGGCGAATCCGGCTGCGGCAAGTCCACTACAGCGCGGCTCGTGCTGCGGCTGATCGATCCGACCGCCGGCACGATCCGCTTCGAGGGCACCGACATCACCGAGATGCACGGCGATCCGCTGCGCAAACTGCGCCGCCGCATGCAGATCGTGTTCCAGGATCCGTTCGCCTCGCTCAATCCGCGCATGACGGTGGGCGAGATCGTCGAGGAGCCGCTGATCGTGCACGGCATCGGCGACCGCACGGCACGCCGCGCACGGGTGAACCAGTTGCTGAGCCTGGTCGGCCTCGCCTCGTATCACGCGCAGCGCTATCCACACGAATTCTCCGGCGGCCAGCGCCAGCGCATCGGCATTGCGCGCGCGCTCGCGGTGGAGCCGGCGCTGGTGGTGTGCGACGAACCGGTCTCGGCGCTCGACGTGTCGATCCAGGCGCAGGTGGTGAACCTGCTGAAGGATCTGCAGGCGCGGCTCGGCCTCTCCTATCTGTTCATCGCGCACGATCTTGCCGTGGTGAAGCACATGGCCGACCGCGTGGCGGTGATGTATCTTGGCCAGATCGTCGAGATCGCGCCGAAGGACGTGCTGTTCTCCGAGCCGCGCCATCCCTATACGCGCACGCTGCTGACGGCGATCCCGCGCCCCGATCCGCATCGGCACAGCGCGCGGCAACTGCCCGGCGGTGATGTGCCGAGCCCGATGAACCCGCCCTCGGGCTGCCGTTTCCACACGCGCTGCCCGTTCGTCATCGACCGCTGCCGGGTGGAAATGCCGGTGCTTGCCAAGTGGAGCGAAGGCCACTTCACCGCCTGCCATCGCGCGGCCGAACTGCCGCCCGCCGGCGAGGTGATCGAACCAGGCCACGTCGCGCCGATGGCGGCGAAGCGGCTGGCGCTGTATGCGAAAAGGCGTGCCGAGGTGAGTGCGGCAGCCGAATAGACTGTGTTGTTGCTGCTGGCCGTACGTTCAATGCACCACCCGCGCGGCGAGCGACAGCCGCTCGGCCGCGGCCAACAGGCGCTTGTCGCGCGTCCAAAGCGACGCGTCCTGCGTCAGTCGGACGGCGGCCAACAGGTGCACGTCGACATAGCCCAGCCCGCTCCCAAACAAGCGTTCCTGGTTGATGAAGCGCATGACCTCGTTATCACGGGCCATACTTGCCCGTGGCAGACGGTTCAGCTCGTGCAATACGGCGTCGCGCTGCGGCAAGCTGTCTAACGCCAACTCGCCAATAACAAAGGCGTGCGTCAGGACACGTTCATCCACCAGCAATGCTGCCAACACTTCGTCGGCATGACTGAAGTGATCAATCCAGACAGAGGTATCGACAAGGATCACTTGGATCCCGACCGCCGCCTGGGAATTGGCTTTATCCCGGGTGCAATGCCGCCCAGGCGAGCCAGGCGCCGTGCGGCTTCGCGCTGGATCAGCGCCTTGAGGGCCTCGCGTATCAGCGCCGATTTTTCCTGCAAGCCCGTATATGCCTGAGCCTCGGCAACGAGATCGTCGTCAAGCGAGATGGTTGTGCGCACGATTCTGCCACGCTCCTCTTCCAGAGGCATCATATATGGCATCATTTGATGCGATAATCAATGCGCACTTGGTTCCGGTCAGGGCGCGGCACCTCGATCCCTCGGCTTTGTATCCTCGGCTTCTTGTGGTGCATCCTTCCGTCCAGGCAAATAGGGAGAAACGCGCCGTGACCACAGTGAACACCAACATAGCCTCCCCGCGCATGCTGCAGATTGGCGGCGGCGCGGTGCGTCAGATTGCCGAGCTGCTCGGCAAGTTCGGCCTGTCGCGTCCGCTGGTGGTGACCGACCCGTTCATGGTGTCGTCGCGGCACGTGCAGCATTGCCTGGAGCCGCTCGCCGCCGCCGGCATCGCCGTCGCCGTGTTCAGCGACACGGTGCCCGACCCGACCGACACCGTGGTCGAAGCCGGCGTCGCCGAACTGCGGCGCGGCAATTTCGACTGCCTGATCGGCTTCGGCGGCGGCTCGCCGATCGACACGGCGAAGGCGATGGCGATCCTCGCCGCCGGCGGCGGCAAGATGCGCGACTACAAGGTACCGGTGGCCGCCGATCGCGGCGCGCTGCCGGTGATCGCCATCCCGACCACCGCCGGCACCGGCAGCGAGTGCACCCGCTTCACAGTGATCACCGACACCGAACGCGACGAGAAGATGCTGATCGCCGGCCTCGGCGCGCTGCCGTTGGCCGCGATCGTGGACTACGAGCTCACCTATAGTGTGCCGCCACGCACCACCGCCGATACCGGCGTGGACAGCCTCACGCACGCGCTGGAAGCCTTCGTCTCCAAGCGGGCAAATCCGTTCTCCGATGCGCTTGCCGTCTCGGCGATGGCGCTGATCGGCCAGCATATCCGCACCGCCTATGCCGAACCGCGCAACGCCGCGGCGCGCGAGGGGATGATGCTGGGCGCCACGCAGGCGGGGCTCGCATTTTCCAACAGTTCGGTCGCGCTGGTGCACGGCATGTCGCGCCCGATCGGCGCGCATTTCCATGTGCCGCACGGTCTGTCGAACGCCATGCTGCTGCCGGCAATCACGCGGTTCTCCGTCGGTGCCGCCGAGGCGCGCTATGCCGAAGCCGCGCGCCGCATCGGTTTCGCCGACGAACGCGATGCCGACGCGGCGGCAGCGGCCAAGCTGGTCGCCGGTCTCGAAGCGCTGAACAAGGAGCTTTCCGTTCCCACCCCCGCCGACTACGGCATCGACGAAGCCGCATGGAACGGCAAGATGGAGCTGATGGTCGAGCAGGCGCTGGCCTCCGGCAGTCCGGCCAACAACCCGCGCGTCCCCGACAAATCGGAAATCATGGCGCTGTACCGCGAAGTATGGACCGGTGCCCAGCGAAACGCGTGACGGCGATTTGCCTTTGCTGAACCTCGCTTGGTAGGCTCGCGCAACAACGGAATCCTGGGAGGAAGCAATGGTCCGTTCCGTCGAGCAGGCGACCATGCGCAAGGTGTATCTACGGCTCCTGCCGCTTGCGATGATAGTCTATTTCTTCTGCTACCTCGACCGCATCAATGTGAGCTTCGCGGCTCTCACGATGAACAAGGATCTCGGCCTGACCGCCTGGGCGTACGGGCTGAGCTCGACGGCATTTTACCTTGGCTATTGCATCTTCGAGGTGCCGAGCAACGTCATCCTGGACAAGGTCGGCGCGCGGCTGTGGATCGCACGCATCATGATCACTTGGGGGATTGTCTCGGGTGCCACTGCGTTCGTCGTCGGACCGGACAGCTTCCTGACCGTCCGCTTCCTATTGGGTCTCGCGGAAGCCGGCTTGTTCCCCGGCATCGTGCTGCTGTTCACCTACTGGTTTCCCGAGCACCATCGTGCCCGCATCGTGTCCAGCTTCACGCTCGCCTTGCCCGTCTCGGTGGCGCTCGGCGCGCCGGTCTCGACCGCGGTCCTCGGGATGGACGGGGTCCTCGGCTATGCCGGGTGGAAGTGGATCTACATCATGGAGGCGATACCGACCGTGCTGATCGGCGTCTTCGTGCTGTTCGCGCTGACCGACAAGCCGGCCAAGGCAAGCTGGCTGACAGCGGAAGAGAAGAACTGGCTGATCACCACGCTGGAGCACGAGCGGCGCGCGGTGGAATCGGCCCGCAAGTTCAGCATGTGGCAGGCGCTGGTGAATCCCAAGATCCTGCTGCTGTCGCTGAACTATTTTGGCATCGTCACGGCGAGCCTGGGCCTGCTGCTGTTCGTTCCGCAGATCATCAAGTCGCTCGGCACGACCAACATGGGCACGGGCTATGCGACCGCGCTTGCCTATACCTGCGGCGCGATCAGCATGATCACCTGGGGTTGGGTCTCCGACCGGATGGGTGAGCGGCGCTGGAACCTGTTCTGGGCCTGCACGGTTTCGTCGATTGGCCTGGTGCTGGCCGGCATGACGATGGGAACCTGGTGGGCGCTGGCCGGGATGTGCGTTGCCACGGCCGGGTTCTACGGTACCAAGGGTCCCTTCTGGTCGATGCCGTCGATGATGCTGACCGGCACGGCCGCGGCCGCCGGGATCGCCTGGATCAACTCGATCGGCAATGTCGGCGGTGCGGTCGGGCCCGCCCTGGTCGGCTGGATCAAGGATTTCACCGGCAGCTACTCGGGCGGACTCTATGGCCTGGCGGCCTTCACCGGCGTGGCGGCGCTGATCGCTGCATTCGCGCTGCACATTCCCCGCCAGGTGCCTGCCCGCCAGCGCGGCGGCGTGGCGGCCGAGTAGCCGCCTTCCGCCCCCGGACCGGCCACTGCCCACGCGGTGGCCGGCTTCCGGTAGCGGTTACTTGCGTTGTTTGGTACGAACGAGTCGTTTCAATCGAGTCGTACCCTACAACGCGATGGTCCGCATGCTGCATATGGCATCCTGGTCCGGGGAGGCAGCCCGGGTCCCGCCGCCTGCTCGGCTGCCTTGCCGCCTCACACGATGCCGGGCCGCGTGGGCGCGCTGGCTGCTCGCCCTGGCGATCTGGCTTGCTGCCTTGACGGCACGGTGGTTGCTCGACGAAATCGTCGACAGCGGACCGTTCCTGACGTTTCTTCCGGCGATCGCCCTGACAACGGTGTTCTGCGGACGATGGCAGGCGGTGGCGGTGATCGTCCTCGCCGCGGCTGCCTGCGACTATCTCTGGCTGCCCCCGCCTGGGTTCTCGATGGAGTGGCCGACCACGCCGATCTCGCTCGCGCTGTTCGTCCTGATCGGCCTGTTCGAGCTGGTGCTGGTCGACTCGCTCTATTTGGCGTCGCGCGACAACGCCGAGCAGCAGGACCGGCTGGAGAGCTCGCTCCGGTTGCGTGAAACCATGTTCCAGGAGATGCGGCACCGCATCGCCAACCAGTTGCACGTCATCACGGCGACGCTCGAAGGCTCGCAGATCAAGATCGATGGCGGCGCCAAGGTCGAGGACGTGCTCGAGCAGGCGATCGGGAGGATATCGTCGATCACCTATCTGCAGCGCATCGTGGATGACAAGACGAGCTACCAGCGCGGTCTTGTGCCCCTGCTGCGCGACATGCTCGACCATATCTTCTACGACGTGGATGTCGCGGTTCAGGTGCGATCGACTCCGGCGGAACTGTCCAACGAGCAAATGACGATCGTCTGCCTGATCGTGATCGAAGCGGCGATGAATTCGCTGAAGCACATCTTCCGTCGCCGGCGCGGCCATTTGTTCGCTGTCGAGTTGCGCAAGGCGGCGGATGATCGGCTTGTGCTGACGGTTTGGGACGATGGACCGGGCTTCGATGCCGGCAGCGTGGTGGCGAATTCCGACGGCCTCGGCCTGTCGATCATGCACGGCCTCGCCGCGGAGCTGGGCGGCAGGTTGAGCCTGGAGAGCAACGGCGGCACGACGGTGAAGGTGGAGTTCGCCCAAGCATAGAGCGAGGTGATGGCAGCCCCGTCTTTGCTGATGGCGGTCCACGTGGTCAGCTGCGTCTGTGGCGACGATCGACAATCCGATTCTGAACAGTCCGTTTGCCGAGCCGACTCGGCACTGGCAGTTGGACGATAGCGGAATTCCGATTGGCTCCTGGGCCGAGGGCCGGCGTCGCAGCGAATACGTCGTGCCGGTCCCACCGCCGCGGCATCAGCATATCGGCCAGGGTGTGCTGGAGCTCGATGGAGAATGTCTGGGGCTATCTGCGCCCCAACAAGCTGAGCCGGCTCGTCTGGGACAGCTACGGGGCAATCGTCGCGGCCTGCAGGGACGGATGGCACTTCCTCATCAACGATCCAGCACGGATTACATCCATCGGCTCTCGCTCTTGGGCGAGGGTCAATGTTTAGGGCGGTTGGTATTATACCAAGCGCTGAAAACATTGACTCTCTGTCCGGTCGCACTGGCGCTGCGTTCCGCCGTCATGGCCGGGCACCGTACGTCATTCATTTCAGCGCCTGGTATTAGTTCGCCTTGAGGCCGATCCTGATGTGCTTTCGATGGCGGAGTTCATGCACCGAAGCATTCCAGCGGCACGCCTGATAGGCGTAGCCGCCGGATTGCATGCAATAGCTCCCCTCTTGTGGGGGAAACACAAAGCGGAGCCTGTCGCCGCGTTGGTGCTTAGGACGGAGTGTCCTGGTGTGCCGCAATCAACTGCCACTGAATCTTCTGGGCATCGGGATGCTGGTGATGGTTCCGTCGCGGCAAACAAGCGTCGCCGCCGTTCATCCAAATGCGGTGATAACTCCACAAAACGCTCGCGGAGGCTGTCCGAATCAATCATCCACACACGATATGGTATTGACCCGCCGTCGAGAATCCCAACGCCCCGCCCGAAGGCCAACCCGATTCATCTGTTCCCTGACGGCCCCTAAGCGTCGGCCGCCGCCTTGCGCGCCATCGCTTCCTCGGCCGAGGAAATGCCGCCATGTGCGGCCGACCACGCCACCGGGTCCTCCAGGAAGCGGCGCACCTCGGCCAGCGCCGGCTCGGCGAAATACGGCCGGTCCTTGCACGCCTCCAGCACGTCCCACCAGGTGCACAGGTGGTGCAGCGCGATGTCCATCCGCGCCAGCGTCTCGAACGCGCCGGGGAACACGCCGTAGAAGAACACCACGAAGGCGTGGTTGACGATGGCACCGGCGTCGCGCAGCGCCTGGGCGAAGCGGATCTTCGACTGGCCGTCGGTGGTGAGGTCCTCCACCAGCAGCGTGCGCTTGCCCTCCGGCACGTCGCCCTCGATCAGCGCGTTGCGGCCGAAGCCCTTCGGCTTCTTCCGCACATAGGCCATCGGCGCCAGCATCCGATCCGCCATCCAGGCGGCGAACGGAATGCCAGCGGTCTCGCCGCCGGCCACCACCTCGATCGTCTCGTAACCGACATGACGGTTGATCTTCTCCACGCCGAGCTCGCAGATCTTCCCCCGCGCGCGGGGGAAGAAGATGATGCGCCGGCAGTCGATATACACCGGCGACTTCCAGCCGGAGGTGAAGGTGTAGGGTTCCTCCGGGCGGAAATTGATCGCCTGGATTTCCAGCAGGATGCGCGCGGTGGTCAGCGCCGCGTCGCGGTCCCAGTCGGTGGTGGCGGTCTTCGGCATCGCTTGGGGGAGCTTGGCCATGTCTGCCGGCGCCTCTTTCGCTCTGATCACTGATCCCTGATAACTGATCACTGGCGAAGGAGATAGTCCATGGCGAAGACGCACAGGATCGCGGTTGTGCCGGGCGACGGCATCGGCAAGGAGACGGTGCCGGAGGCGCTGAAGGTGCTGGACGCGGCTTCGCGCCGCTTCGGCTTCGGCCTGGAGTTCGCGCATTACGACTGGTCCTGCGAGACCTACAAGCAGACCGGCGCGATGATGCCGGCGGATGGCATGCAGCGCCTGGCGCAGTCGGATTCGATCCTGCTCGGCGCGGTCGGCTGGCCCGACGTGCCGGACCACATCTCGCTGTGGGGCCTGCTGATCCCGATCCGCCGCGGCTTCGACCAGTATGTCAATCTGCGGCCGTGCAAGCTGATGCCCGGCGTGCGCACGCCGCTCGCCGGTCGCACCGAGGCCGATATCGACTTCTACACGGTGCGCGAGAACACCGAGGGCGAGTATTCCTCGGTCGGCGGGCGGATGTTCGTCGACACCGAGCGCGAGTTCGTCTCGCAGCAGAGCGTGTTCAGCCGCCACGGCGTGGACCGCATCCTGAAATACGCTTTTGAACTCGCGATGACGCGGCCGAAGAAGCACCTGACATCGGCGACCAAGTCGAACGGCATCACCTTCACCATGCCGTACTGGGACGAGCGCTTCGCGCTGATGGGCAAGTCGTATCCCGAGGTCCGCACCGACCAGTACCACATCGACATATTGTGCGCGCACTTCGTGCAGCATCCGGACTGGTTCGATGTGGTGGTCGGCTCCAACCTGTTCGGCGACATTCTGTCCGACCTTGGTCCGGCGGTGGCGGGTTCGATCGGCATCGCGCCGTCGGCCAACATCAATCCGGAGCGGCGGTTTCCCTCGATGTTCGAGCCGGTGCATGGGTCGGCGCCCGACATCGCGGGGAAATTCATCTGCAACCCGATCGGCCAGATCTGGTCGGCCGGGCTGATGCTGGAGCATCTCGGCGAGGTGGCGGCGGGTGGCGCGATCGTTGCCGCGATCGAGACGTTGCTGCGCGAGAGCGGCCCCAGGACACGCGACATGGGCGGCCAGGCGGGAACCGCGGATGTCGGCAAGGCGCTGGCGGAGATTGTGGCGGCGGGGTGAGCGAATAGCGGAGTGCTGGCCATGGTCGCCTTTCTGTCCCGCTTGTTCCACCGACGCGCCGCGGACCCGGCGTGGATCGAACCTGCTGAACTGCAACGCCGCCTCGCTTCCGGCAATGCGGTCGTGCTCGTCGATGTGCGTCAGCCCGAGGAGTTCACGTCACCGCCCGGTCATTTGCCGGGTGCGATCAACGTGCCGCTCGCCGATCTGCCGGACCGGACGGCGGACCTTGCTGCCCGCCGGCAGCCGGTCGTTGTGGTGTGCAAGACCGACCGGCGTTCGGCGCGCGCTGCGGCGGCGTTACTCGACGCCGGGCTACGTGATGTTGCCGTGCTGCGCGGCGGGACGGACGGCTGGCACCAGCAAGGGTTGGCACTGGAATAGTGTGGAATAATACCAACGGGCACGTGGAGTGACTCGTTGCCCTATCATCAGTCATGGCCCTCCTCGGGCTTGACCCGAGGATCAGCCGGGTCATCCACGACTTTCGGCGTGTAAACAAAGACGTGGATGGTCGGGCAGCGCGCACCGCCTGATGTCGCCGAGCGCAACATCTGACCTGCAGTCGTCATTCCCGCGCAAGCGGGAACCCAGAGCTGCAAACACAGTGCTGGTCCCACTGGATGCCCGCATTCGAGCGTGCGATGAGATCGGCCAAACGGCTCGGCGCGGGCGGCTACACGCCATCATTGGGCAGTAAAGCAAGCAAGCATTTTAACACGGAGAAAAAGGGAGAGCCACGGAGGGCCACGGAGGGCCACGGAGGGCCACGGAGAAGAAATTCATGCGCCCCCGGGTCAAGTGCCCAGGGGCATGCTTCGCGCGGTGATGAATTGTCTTCCTTCGCGAAGCGTCAAAAAAGTTCCTGCTCCGTGCCCTCCGTGGCTCTCCCTTTTTCTCCGTGTTAAAATGCCTTCTTGCTCTGCTGACATACGCGTCAGCCTCGAAAGAGCGGGCACCGCGCGACCGCTACGCCGCGCGGCGCAGGCTGAAGCTGCGGCCGGCGTCGGCGGTGGTGACGAAGCCCATCCGCTGCAATGCGCCGAGCACGGAACCGATTTTCGCTGCGACGCGGCGGCCCTGGCGGAACCTGGCGGCGAGCGAGGCGGCGTCGAGCGGCGTCGCTTCCGTCGCCAGCGCGGCCATGACGGCGGCGGTCTGCGCCACCTCGTCGGTCGGGAAGGCGGGCTTCGGTCCCGCGGCGGGAGCGGCCTGCGGCACGCCGGTCGCGCCGCCGACCAGATCGAGCTCCGCCTTCTGTTCCGGCGAGCCGAAGCGCGGAATCTGGTAGTCCGGCCGCAACCAGCGAATTTTGCCGTTCGCTTCCTCCCGCGCGCGTTGCTTGTTCAGCGCGACGAGGCGGGCGAGGATTTCGTTGTCGCCGAGGTCGGCGGGCCAGCCATAGGCGTCTGAGACGGCGGCATCGAGTTTGTCGTACAGCTCTTACAGGATCAGCACGAGGCCGTCGTCGAAGGTGAGCCGGTCCTCGCCGGTGAGCACAGCAGGGGCGGTTCCCGCGCGCAGCTTTTCCAGGACTGTCGAGTACAAAGCGATGGGATAATTTTGACGTGGCGCCGCTGTTGCGTGCTAGCATCGACGGGTGATCCGAGCGCGAGACATCCGAGCGGCAGCACCGTGCGCGTCTTGAAGAATTCGCCATTGAATCGCTTCACCCGCGCCTCGATCGCGATGGCGAAATCGCCACGGTCCATTGCTTCCCAGAGCTGGCCGACCATCGGCTGCAGCTTCGCCGGGTCCTGCTCGCAGCGTTCCAGCAGTTGCCTGAACGACGCCTTCGGCAATAGGCCCACATCCTCGGCGAACATGGTGAAGAGGCAGCGCATGAGGAACATCGCCACCTCTTCCGGCGTGTGCGCCTCACCCTCCAACGCCTTGGACACCGCCGCCAATCGCTCGGCGATGGCACGTGTGACGCGGGCCGATGCGCGCGCCGGATCGAGCGCCAACGGTTCAGTCCAGATGCGCACCAGCCGTTCGCGAATGTCGGCGCGGTGCAGGTCCTCCAGATAGATGCGGAACGACTGCCGGTCGGGGAACTGCGCGTAGTTCTTCCCCTGGCCGGAGAAATCGGCATACACCTCGATGACGTGTCCGACGTCGCACACCAGGATGAACGGCGGCCAGCCATGCGCGACCGGCAGCGCACGCGCGTAGCCTTCCGCCTGACGCCGCGCGTTCAGCATCAGCACGTCCCAGGCTCGGCTGGCACCGCGCACGCCGCGGCGGGCCGGTTCGGGCCTGGCGAACAGATCAGCCTGCCCGGTGATCTCCTTCGATCCGCCTTTCTGGCGTGACTGTTTGGCTTCCAGCACGAAGCAGCCGCGCTTGTAGAGGTCGATGCGCCCGGACGATGCGTTGCCGTCGAGGTCCGCGGTCTTGACCACGCGCTCGAACACATAGTCGTTCTGTTCGGTGCTGGCCGAAGCGGGCTCCGGCCGTGGCACGCCGAGCGCATCGCACAGTTCGATCAGGAACAGCGCGTAGTTCGCACGTTCCTGTCCGCCCTCGCGGCCCTGCCAGCCTGCGACGAAGGCGTCGATGTCCCCGGAGTCGGCGGTCATGGCGGAAGATACGACGAAGCGGTCACGCCGGGACGATAGGTCCGTTTCGCGTTGCGAGCAAAGCCGCGCGGGGACGGGTGGGATGGCCATGACGCGAGTGATACGAAGCGCCCGAACCAATGACCCTTTGTGCGCGCCCGCTTCTCCCGTCATGGCCGGGCCTGTCCCGGCCATCCGTCGCGGCACTGGTGCTGGTACGGATGGCCGGGACAGGCCCGGCCATGA
>JBGPND010000026.1:0-37090 GCA_041487355.1 Acetobacteraceae bacterium
CCGCGGCGCTGACGTTGGACGCCGCAGCGCTTTGCCGGCAACATGGCGCGATAACAAATCAACAAAAGGGGGCCAGCATGGGCTGCCGGACGAAGGTATTGACGAGACTGACCTGCACCGCTGCGGCGATGCTGCTGGCTGCGACGCTGGGCGCACAGGCGCAGAAACTCGACTTCGCCGGCTCGGTCACCTGGTACGGGCAGGTGCCGATCATGCTCGCCGTCGACAAGGGCTACTTCAAGGAACAGGGCATGGACGTGACCTACCAGGTCATCCTCGCCTCCGGCGATCGGCTGGCCTCGATCACCGCCGGCTCGACGGCGTTCAGTAATCTCGGCCGCACCGCCATCATCCCCGCCATGGCGCGCGGCGACACCAGTTTCTACTTCTTCGCCAATGTCGACGACTCGCCCGGCAACGAAGGTTGCTGGGCGCGTCCCGGTTTCGCCTCGTTCAAGGATCTGCGCGGCAAGAAGATCGCTGCCAACACCTCGGCGCAGATCACCATGAACGGTCTGCTGGGAACCCAGGGCATGACCGAGAAGGACGTGCAGTTCGTCAACCTGCCGCCCAATGAGATGGCGCCGGCCTTGTCGAAATCGGATGTCGATGCGGCCTGCGTCTGGCAGCCCTTCCTCGACGGACTGAAGAAGGCGGTTCCCGACGGCAAGCTGCTCGGCACCGATATGGACACGCCGAACTATCAGAAGTTCAAGTCCATGGCGTCGCCCGACATCATGATCATCTCGCGCAAGCTGGTCGACGAGCATCCCGACTACGCGCGCAAACTCGCTATCGCGATCTTCAAGGGCGTAGACGACACGATCGCCAATCCTGAGGAGGCGGCGAAGACCACGGCGCACTACTTCCACCAGTCGCCGGAGCAGGTGCTGGAGGCGATGAAGAGCTTCAAGTATTACGGCCTGAAGGGCGCAGCCGAGCACATGAAGCTGCACACGGCACAGATGCAGTCGCTGGCGCAGTGGCTGTATGACAACAAGAAGATCCCCAGCCTGCCGGACGCGGCAAAGTGGGAGAACACCAGCTTCGTCCCGCAGCAATAGGATGGATGGCGGCGGGCAGATCGCAGTTGGCGTGGGCGGCGAGCGCCGTCGCCCGCGCCTCCGCGTCTCGCCCAGCCTGCTGATCAAGCTCGCCTCCGTCTGCTGCTTCCTGCTCGCCTGGCAACTCGCCACCACGACGGGCGTGATTTCGCCGCTGTTCCTGCCGTCGCCGGGGCAGATCGCTGCGCAGGCACAGGAACTGATCGCGAGCGGCGAGCTATGGAGCTCCGTGCTGATCTCCTCGCAACGCGTCTTCGCCGGCTTTGCCCTCGCCGGACTCGTGGCCGTACCACTCGGCGTTGTGATGGCGGTCTGGTGGCCGGCGAAGGCCATCGTCGATCCGTTCGTGTCGCTGCTGCGGCCGCTGCCTTCGATCACCTGGATCCCGCTCACCATCCTCTGGCTCGGCATCGGCGAGCAGCAGAAGGTGGCCATCGTCTTTCTTGGTTCATGGATCTACATCCTGATCTACACGCTGGCTTCGGTGCAGCGCGTCGACCCGCTGTTGATCCGCGCCGCACGCAATCTCGGCGCCACCGACTTCGCGGTGATGTGGCAGGTGATCCTGCCGGCCGCACTGCCTGGCATCATCGCCGGGTTGAAGATCACGCTGGCGATCTCCTGGTCGTGCGTGCTGTCGGCTGAACTGGTGGCGGCGCAGTCGGGTCTCGGCGCGCTGATCTGGCAAGGCAAGGACTGGGGGAATCTGCCACTCGTTCTGGTCGGCATGGTCGCCATCTCGATCACCGTGCTGATCGCGGACGCCGCCGCCGAACGGATCGAACGCCTGCTGCTGCCGTGGGAGCGGCATCGCCGCGGCTGATGGCGACAATACTCAGCGCCGAGCATGTGACCAGGACATTCTCGATCGGCCGCGGGCCTGACGTGGTGGCGGTGCACGACTTCTCGCTGCAGGTCAACGAGGGAGAATTCGTCTGCCTGCTCGGCGCATCCGGCTGCGGCAAGACCACCATGCTGAACATGTTCGCCGGCTTCATCCAGCCGAGCCAAGGCCGCGTCCTGCTGCGCGGCGAGCCGATCACCCGGGTGGAGCCGCGCTGCGGCGTGGTGTTCCAGTCCTATGCGCTGTTCCCGTGGAAGACCGTGCAGGGCAACGTGGAGTTCGGCCTGCGCATGCAGCGCGTGCCCGCCGAGGAACGCCGCCGCCGCGCCGCGCGGTTCATCGAGCTGGTGCGCCTGCAAGGCTTCGAGCGCCATTATCCGGTGGAGTTGTCGGGCGGGATGCAGCAGCGCGTGACACTGGCACGCATCCTCGCCGCCGATCCCGAGGTGCTGCTGATGGACGAGCCGTTCGCCGCGCTGGATGCGATGACGCGGCAGGAGATGCAGGAGGAGCTGCTGCGCATTCAGGAGGAAAGCCGCAAGACCGTGGTGTTCATCACCCACAGCATCGACGAGGCGCTGATTCTCGCCGACCGGATCGTGGTGATGTCGGCGCGGCCGGGGCGCGTCAAGGCAATCCTGCAGAACACATTGCCGCGGCCGCGCCATGTGTCGATCCAGCTCTCGCCCGACTATGCCGCGCTGAAGGCCGAGATCTGGACCCTGGTCGAAAGCGAGGTGCACCGCCATAGTAACGGATCGCGCCCGACGGCGGGCCGGTAGCACAAAGGCATCTCGTATGACGGCCGCGTTGGCAAGGCTTTGTTCGGGTCGCATTCACTATGCCTGGATCGCGCTGATGGTCGCCTTCACGGTGACGCTTGGCGCGGTCGGCGTACGCGCCGCCCCCGGCGTCATCATCGTGCCGCTGGAACGCGCGTTCGGCTGGAGCGTCGGCACAATCTCCGCCGCCATCTCGCTGAACATTCTGCTGCTCGGCCTGACCGGACCGTTCATCACCGGGTTGATGGAAACCATCGGACTGAAGCGCACCATCATGCTGTGCCTGATGGTCCTGCTGGCCGGCACCGGATTGTCGACGTTCATCTCGGCGCCATGGCAACTCTTCCTCACCTGGGGGCTGCTGGTCGGCATCGGCGCCAGCGCCGGCGCGGTGGGAATGTCGGCAGCGGTGGCGAACCGCTGGTTCGTCGCGCATCGCGGCCTGGCGATGGGTCTGCTCACCTCGGCGAACGCGGCGGGACAGTTGATCTTCCTGCCTCTGCTCGGCTGGCTGTCGCAGCGCTATGGCTGGCAGAGCGTGTCGCTGACCGTCACCGCCGCCATCGCCGTGCTGCTGCCGCTGGTGGCATTGCTGCTGCCGGAGTCACCCGCTGCCGTCGGGCTCGGCCCGCTCGGCGCCGATATCGAGCCGCAAGTTCCGCCGCGCACACGCAATCCTTTCACCGTGGCGATCGACGGCTTATTGCGAGGGGTGCGATCGCTGGATTTCTGGCTGCTGGCACTGAGCTTCTCGATCTGCGGCTTCTCGACCAACGGGCTGATCGGCACGCACCTGATCGCCTACTGCGTGGACAACGGCTACACGCAGTTCGCCGGCGCCGGCATCCTTGCGTCGCTCGGCATATTCAATCTGGTCGGCTCGACCGTATCGGGCTGGATGACCGACCGCTACAACCCGCGCATCCTGCTGTTCTGGGTGTTCGGGCTGCGGGGCCTGTCGCTGGTGATTCTGCCCTACACGAATTTCGATCTGGTCAGCCTGACGATCTTCGCGGTGTTCTACGGGCTGGACTGGATCGCCACGGTGCCACCGATCTTTGCGCTGATCAACAATGTGTTCGGCAGGAAGGACGGGCCGGTGATCATCTCGTGGATCTTCGCCGCCCATCAGATCGGTGGCGCCACCGCCGCGGTGGGTGCCGGCATGGTGCGAAGCTGGACCGGCAGCTACATGCTGGCCTTCATAGCGAGCGGCTTCGCGTGCCTGATGGCAGCGGTGCTGGTGCTACGGATCGCTCGGTCGCGGCCGGCAGTGGCGGTTGTGGGGGATTGAGGACACCTGTCATTGCGAGCCGAAGGCGAAGCAATCTCCAGCCAGTTGCGCACTCCGATCGAGATTGCCGCGTCGCTGCGCTCTTCGCAATGACAACGGGAGCTACGTAGCCATCCGCCCAGGCCACATCCCCGCACGCGTCAACTCGCGCGCCACGCTGCATATCGTCTGATAGAACGCCTCCAGTATGTCCGAACGCGGGGTCGCGCTGGACCGCACGATGGCGAGCGGCCAGTAGGCGCGCGGGCGAAACCGCAGTGCCGCCACCTCGCCGCGCGCGAGCTCGCCGGCGAATGCGCCTTGCGTCAGCAGGCTGCAGCCGATCCCTGCTCTGATCAACGCGCGAATCATCAGGTGGTCGTCGACTTCCGCCTTGATGTTCAGCGTGACGCTGGTGCGCGCCACCCAGTTGTCCAGCAGGCGGCGCGATGCATTGGGTCGGCTCGGCACGATCAGCGGAACCTCGGCGAGGTTCGCGATCCGCACATGCTCGCGGCCGGTCGGCACCGCGTCGGGACGGCCGACCAGGAACACTTCCTCCTTCACCAACGGCGTGATCTCGAAGCCCTTCTGCGGCAACGGATCATGCAGGCAGGCGATATCCACCTGTTCGCGAATCAACCATTCGTGGATGTGTCCGGAAAATCCACCCGCCAGCTTCAGGAACACGTTCGGGTAGCGGGCGCCGAACCGCTGCACCAGCGCAGGAACCAGGAAATGCGCGGCCGCCGGCGGCACCGCGAATGCGATGCTGCCGGATGGACCGTGCACGCCGTTGCGGATTTCCATCCGCGCCTGCTCCAGTTCCCGCAGCGCCGAATGACAATGCCGGAGCAGTACCTGGCCGGCATCGGTGAGGCTGACGCCGTGCGCATGGCGCCGGAACAGGCGGGCGCCGATTTCGTCCTCCAGCTTGCCGATCTGGCGGCTGACCGCAGGCTGCGAAATGCGCAACAGCTCCGCCCCGCGGCTGTAGCTGCCGCATTCGGCGACGGTCTGGAAGTAGCGCAGGGCACGGGTTTCCATCGCGGAGAGATCTGATGATCCGGTTATGATTGCTATGCGTGTTATGCCTTGGACGCAAGGCCAGGCGGCCCATACGGTCGCCGTGCGACCGGGAGACAAGAGAGATGAAATTCGGCCTGTTGAGCCAGATCCAGGTGCCAAAGCCGTGGGGCGAGAACACCGAACGCAACGTCTACTGGCAGAACCTCGACCATGTGGTGGCGGCGGAGCGTGCGGGGTTCAGCCATTTCTGGCTCACCGAGCAGCACTTCTTTGCCGAGATCGGCCATTGCGCCTGCCCGGAGATGTTCCTCGCCGCGCTGTCCCAGCGCACGCAGTCGATAAGGCTCGGCTTCGCGGTGATCCTGATGCCTTGCCACAACCCGTTCATGATCGCCGAACGCGTCGCCACGCTGGATGTGCTCAGCAACGGCCGCTGCGAATTCGGCGCCGGGCGTGGCACCGCCGCCTACGTGGTGGAGGGTCTTGGCTTCAACGCCGATGCGGACTACGGCCGCGAAGTCGGACGCGAGGCGTTGGAGGCGGTGGTGCAGATGCTCGAGCAGGAGCATTTCCCCGGCTACAAGAGCAAGCATTTCGACCTGCCGGCACGCCAGGTGGTTCCCCGCCCGATCCAGCGCCCTCATCCGCCGCTGTGGTTTGCAGCGTCCAACCTGGAGACGTTCGAACGTGCCGGCGCGGCGGGAGTCGGCGTGCTCGGCGTGACCCGCTACACGCATGCCGAGATCAAGCCGCACATCGAGGCCTATCGCGCGGCGATCAAGAATGCCACGCCAATCGGCCGCTTCGTCAACAACCACGCCGGTGTGTTTGCCATCGGCTGCGTACACGACGATGACCGCATCGGCCGCGACGTGGGGTGTGCGGCGGCGCGGTTCTACTACGGCGACAACGATGCCGAGTTGAACCATGTGCGGTTCGGTTCGTCGGAAGGCGTGGCGCGAATCAAGGCGCGCATGGCAGCCTACAGCAACGACGATCTGCTGGAGAGCGGCATGGCGATCGGCGGCAATGCGAACAGCGTCTGCCGCCAGGTAGAGCGCTGGGCGGCCACCGGGATCGACCAGATGATCTTCATGTTCCAGATCGGCCGCACCACGCACGACCAGATCATGCGCTCGATCGAGATCGTCGGGGAGAAGGTGATTCCACGATTTGCAGATTGATGTCATTCGCTGTCATTGCGAGCGGAGCGAAGCAATCTCGTGCGTCATTCCACGAGATTGCCTGGCCGGGTCAAGCCCGGCCACCGCTTTGCTCCTCGCAATGACATTGGGGGTCGAACGGCATGTCCAGGCACGACTTCCCCGCTGACGAATTCGCCTCCCGTCAGGCCCGCGCACGCGAGGCGATCGGCGCGGCTGGGCTGGATTGGCTGCTGGTCGTCCATCCCATGTCGCTGCACTGGCTGATCGGCACTGAAGCGAAGAGCTACCAAGCGTTCCAGTGCCTGCCGCTCTCGGCGAAGCCCGGGCCGCTGATCATGTTCACCCGCCTCTCCGAGCGATGCGAGTTCGTCGAGGATTCGCTGGCGGACGAAGTGATCGGCTGGGGTGGTGGCGAACCGGAAGATCCGATCGAGGCATTCCGCGTTCTGGCCGACCGGTTGGGCCTGCGCGGCATGCGTGTGGGTCTGGAGACGCCGCCCTACTATCTGCATCCGCATCAGTATATGCGATTGAAGGACATGCTCGGCACTGCGTTCGTTGCCGAGCCGTCGAACCTGATCCATGACTTCAAGCAGGTGAAGTCGCCCCGCGAGATTGCGCTAATCCGCCATTCGGCGCGCATCGCCGATGCGGCGATGGCGGCATGCATCGGCAGCGTGGCCGAGGGTCGTACGGAACTGGAAGTTGCTGCCACAGTCTACCAGAGTTTGCTCACATCCGGCAGCTCGCTGCCAGCCAGCGCGATCAATCTGGTCACCGGCGAACGCTGCGGCTTCGCGCATGGCGCGCCGACATTGCGCCAATTGCGCCGCGGTGATCCTGGCAATGTGGAATTCGGCGCCGCCTACAAGCGCTACACCAAGACCATCGGCCGGCAGTTCAATCTCGGGCCACCATCGCAGCGCGTGCGCGACATTTTCGAAGTTGTCCGCGCTGCATTCGATGCGTGCCTGGCGGAAATCCGCGACGGCGTTCCGGCGATCGTTCCGCACGAAGCAGCGAAGCGCGTCATCGCGCAGGCGGGGATGGATCGCTACCGGCTGCACACCACCGGCTATTCCATCGGCGCCGGCGTGCCACCGTCCTGGGGCGAGCCGCTCAACATGTTCGGCGGCAGCACCGACGTGCTGCGCGCCGGCATGGTGGTCTCGATCGAGCCACCGGTGTTCATCGCCGAGGAACGCATCGGCGCGCGCATCATCGACAATGTGCTGGTCACCGAAACCGGCGCCGAATTGCTGTCCGGCTACACGCGCGACCTGATCGTCGTCGATTAGCGCCGGTTGCGCGGTGGGCGCAGCACGCGCCACGGATCAGGCATCGGACCCGCGGGCACTTCGATCACCGCAGGCATATCGGCCTGCAGCGCGGTGCGCAGCTTCTCGCGCAGCTCCGCGGGCGAAGTCGCACGCAACGCCAATGCACCGAAGCTTTCGACGAATTTCTGGAAGTCCGGATTGTGCAGATCGCTGGCGATCAGCCGATTGCCGAACATGTCCGCCTGGATGCGCCGAACGTTGCCATAGGCGTTGTCGTTCATCAGCACGATCACCACGGGAATGCGCTGTTGCACCGCCGTGGCGAGTTCCTGTGCGTTGAACAGGAAACCGCCGTCGCCCGACACCGCCACCACCGGCTTGTCCGGCCGTGCCAGCTTCACGCCGAGCGCGGTCGCCACGCCCCAGCCCAGCGTCCCCTGATAGCCGGGCGAGATGTATGTGCGCGGGCGATACACCGGGAACACCATGCGCCCGACATAGCCGAGCTGTGTCAGTTCATCGACGAAGATGCCATCCTCCGGCAGTTCGGCGCGGATTGCCTCGAGATAGGCAATCTGCGGCTGCAGAAAGGCAACTTTCGCGTCCATCTCGGCGCGCAGGCCGAGCATCTCATTGCGTCGCGACTCCCGCCGGCGCGTGTGCCGCGGCAAGGCATCCAGCAAGGCGCGCAGCACGGGCGCCGCATCTCCGACAATACCAACAGCCGGGCGCTCAACCCGATCCAGCTCATCGGCGTCGGCATCGATGCGGATGATCTTCAGGTTCGCGTCGGTGCCCCACTGCGCGAGCTGGATGTTGAGCCGCGTTCCAACGGCGAGCACAACATCGGTGGTTTCCCACAGCTTGTGACCGACCAGGATATTGCCGGCGAGCGGATTGCGCCGGTCCAGCACCCCCTGCCCCATGCGATGCGCGATCACCGGCGCCTGCAGCAGCTCGGCAATCGCGGTGACTTCGGCGCTGGCATCCTGTGCGCCGCCGCCCACCACAATCATCGGCCGCGTTGCCTCGCCGAGCAGCTTCGCCGCCTGCGTGATTGCATCGGCGTCGATCGCCGCCTGTTCGGGTTCGGCAGCGGCGGGAATCGCCACCGGGGCGCGGCGCGACCACATGTCGATCGCGCATTCCAGCGCCACCGGTCGTGGCCGCCCGGACCGCATTTCGCGGAACGCTTCGGTCACCTTGAGCGGAGCTTCGTGCGGTGCGTGGATGCGATCGGCGTATTTCGTCAGCGAACGCATGATGCCGAGCTGGTCGGGGATTTCGTGCAGATGGCCGTAGCCGCGACCGATGGCCGATTGGGCAATCTGGCCGACCAGTGCCAGCACGGGGGCATTCACGGCATAGGCGGTGGACAGGGCGGCTGTGGTGTTGAGGAAACCAGGGCCCGGCACCACCGCGTAGACCTGCGGCTTACCGCTCGCCATCGCAGCACCGAGCGCTAGATAGGCGGCCCCCTGCTCGTGGCGTGTGTGCACCGCGCGGATGCTGTCCTGCGCGCCGTGCAGTGCATCGAACAAATAGTCGTTCTGCACGCCGGGCAGGCAGTACACCGTGTCGATGCCGTTACGGGCCAGTGTGGCGACAACAGCCTCGCCTGTCGTCATTCTTTGTGGCTGGCTCACGGCATTCTCCCTTGCGTTCCCATGCCGATGAAAGGCTAGGCAGGCGGCTCGCCGCGCGCAACACTCGGGCCATGATATCGCGCCTCACGACAACGATCGGGCGGCTCGTCCTGCCCAACCCGGTAATCTGCGGCTCCGGCGAGCCGGTGATGACGGAATCCGGCATCCGTGCCGCGCTGCGCGCCGGCGCGGCCGGCGTGATTGCCAAGTCGGTGAATGAGCAACCGGCGGCGGCACGCCAGCTCGATCGCGCGGATTACGCGCAACTGGATGCCACGGGCGCGCCGGTGGCGCATGGCATTTCGATTTTCTGCCGCTCCGGCCTGGCACAACGCGATCCCGCGGAGTGGTTCGCTGCCATCGCGCGCATCGACCGCGATGCCGCGCAAGAGGATCGCTTCGTTGCCGCCAGCATCGTCCTCGCCGGCGCCGATGGCGCGGAAGAATTGGCGCATACCGCGCGCCGCGCTGGGCTGCGCGTGTTCGAGCTGAATGTCGGCGCGCCGCATGCCTCGGAGGCCACGCCTGGAGCGATTGCGCAGGAGACGGATCCAGCGCGGCTCGGCGAACTGGTCGCTCGCGTGCGTGCCACGACCGAGGGGATGCATCTCTGGGTGAAGCTCACCGGACTCTCGGCGAACCTTCCCGCGCTGACCCTGGCGGCATCGCAGGCCGGCGCGGACGCGGTGATCATGATGGGGCGCTTCATGGCGATGGTACCCGATCTGGACACGTTCGCCCCCGTGCTCGGCACCTCGGCGGCCTATGGCGGACGGTGGGCATTGCCGATCGTCTGCCGCTTCCTGGCGCTCAGCCGGCGTGCCGTCGGGCGAGCGTTCCCGTTGCTCGGCACCAATGGCGTACGGTCCGGTGCGGATGTGGCGCGCATGGCGCTCGCCGGTGCGTCGGCGAGCGAGCTGCTGTCGGTCGTCATGCACGAAGGCTTTGGCGGTCTGACGCGGGTGATCGACGAGTTGGATGCACTGCTCGCGGCGCGCAACCTGACTTTCACGGAGCTGATCGGCCGCGCGGCGGATGAGTTACACAGCTACGGCGATCAGCCGGAGACGCCGGGGCGGTGGAAGGATTTCGTTCCGGCGGAGACGCTGGATTCACCATGACTCCCCCTCCCCTTGCGGGAGGGGGAATTTCTTGCACTACTCCGCTGCCTGCTTCAGCTCGTCGGCCAGCCGGCGTACCCGCAGGATCGGGTTCGGCCGCAGCGATTCCGGCGTCAGCAGACCAAGCGCGCCGGCAACCGACCAATACGCATGATCCGCATGGCGCACGATCATGCATTCGGACGAAACGCCGATATGCTGGCCCTCCAGCGAATGCGCGCAGGCGATGTGCGCGATCTCCTCGGGCAACCCCACCGTCAGGCAGACATAGGTGCCGAACACGGTGTGGCGCAGCGTCGGCTGACCAGTGGCGGACGGATCATCCGCCCAGCGCGCCTGGTTCTCCGGATCGAACTCGTAACACTTGCCGACGTCGTGGCACAGCGCGCCGGTCAGCACCACATCGCGGTCGATGCACACCTCCGGCCGCTGCGCGATGAACGTATCGGCGATCTGCAACGCCAGGCGCGCCACCCCACGCAGATGATCCGCCTGCGAGCCACGCTTCAGCACGTTCATCCCCGGATTGCCGCCGGGCGGGATGTCGCTGATCCGGCCGAAGCTGGAATGCGACAGCGCGAATGCCCATGCCTCGACCGCCTTGCGCCGCAGATCTGCGTTGCCGATCTCGGCGATCTCCGGCAAGTCCTCCACCACGGTCCGGCGCAGCGCGTCGGTGATCGGGCGCTGCTGCGTCACATAATGCAGGCTCATCCCTCCCCTCCTATTTCACCTTCACATAGCGATACGGGAAGAAGTTGTCGGCAAGCTGCGCGAGATCGACGTTGTCCTTCGCGGCCCAGACGATGACCTGCTGATGCAGCGGTATCGTCGGCAGGTCGTGCTGCAGGATCCGCGCCGCATCGTCGATCATCGCATCGCGCTTCGCCTGGTCGGTCTCGATGCCGATCTTGTCGATCAGGTCGTCCAGCGCCGGGTTGGAGTAGCCGCTGACATTCACCTCACCGCGGCCGCCAGCGCGCGTGCCGAGCAACGAGTAGAGCGCGTTGTGCGCGTCGTAGGTGGCGGGCGTCCAGCCGAGCAGATAGAAGTCGGTGTCATATTTCGGCGCCAGAATCTTGGCAAAATACTTCGCCTTGGTCTGCGCCAGCAGATCGACCTTGATGCCGATCCGCGCCAGCATAGAGGTGATCGCCGTGCAGATCTGCTCGTCCATCACGTAGCGGTCGTTTGGACAGTCGAAGCTGACCTGGAACCCGTTCGGGTAGCCGGCCTCGGTCATGAGCTGCTTCGCCTTCGCCGGATCAGGCTTGGGCCGCACGTCCAGCTTCGCATCATACCCGTTCACGCCCGGCCCCCACATCAGCCAGGTGGGATGGCCGAGTCCCAGCATCACCTTCTGCACAATTGTCGGCTGGTCGATTGCGAGCGCGAACGCCTCGCGCACGCGCTGATCCTTGAACGGGTTCCTGCCTTTGATGTCGGAGCTCGGCAGCTCGTCGCGCCAGACGTCGAAGCCGAGATAGATTGTGCGCAGCTCGGGGTTCTGGACCAGATGCAGCCCGGACGCAGCGGCGATGCGCTTCATGTCCTGCGGCGGCACCGAATAGATCATGTCCATTTCGCCGGACAGCAGGGCCGCCACCCGGGTCGCGGCATTGCTGATCACATTGAACTCGACGCGATCGACATTGTGCTCCGGCTTGTCCCACCAGCCGGGATTCTTCTCCACCACAGTCGCGTGATCCGGCTCGCGCGAGATCAGCTTGAACGGCCCGGTGCCCATCGCGTAGTGCACCGCATAGCTGTCGTCGTTGCCGCCGATGATGACGGGCTCAGTGGCGTGGTGCTCCTCGCACCAGGCCTTCGACATAACCAGAAAGTTCGTCAGCTCCTGGGTGAAGATCGGATCGGGCTTGTTGGTTTCGAATTCCACCGTCAGGTCGTCGACCTTGCGCGCCTCCTTCACCATCGACATCGGCGCGCGCATCGCCGAGGACTTTGCCAGGATGCGCTGCAGCGAGAACACCACATCGTCCGCGGCAAACGCCGAACCATCCTGCCACTTCACGTTCGGGCGCAGATGAAAGCGCCAGACGGTGGGGCTCGTCTGTTCCCATTTCACCGCCAGGGCCGGCTCCAGGTTCAGGTTGCGGTCGCGTCGGACCAGCGGCTCGTAGATATTGGAGAGGAACGAGAGCTGCACCGTCTCCTGCCGCGTGTCGGGATCCATCGCGCCGACATCGCCGTCATTGGCCCAGCGGAAATTGACAGCCCCGGCGGGCTGCGCGCCGATGGCTGATGCCAGCAGCAGCCCGAACAGGGTCAGGCGCAGTGGTCGCATGTCTTGGTCCTCCCGAACGTGCCGTGAGCCTATGAACAGGCGCGCGGTTCCATACTATCGTCATAGGCGGCTGACCAGGGAGCGAGGCCGATGAGCGGCAGTGGGATCGACCGGGAGACGGACATAATTGGACTGGTGGACGTGCAGCCGACCTTCATGCCGGGGGGCGAACTCGCGGTGGCGGAGGGCGACGCGGTGGTGCCGGTGATCAACCGGCTACTGGCACGGTTCGACCATGCGTTTGCCACGCAGGACTGGCACCCTCCCGGGCACAGCTCGTTCGCCAGCGCGCATCCCGGGCATAAGCCATACGACACGATCACCATGCCGTACGGCCAGCAGGTCCTGTGGCCGGACCACGCGATCCAAGGGACCCCGAATGCGGCACTGCATCGCGAGCTCGATCTGACCAAGGTGGAGGTGATCATCCGCAAGGGCTTTCATCCCGCCATCGACAGCTACTCGACGTTCTTCGAGAACGACCGCCGCACCCCGACGGGACTGGACGGCTGGCTGCGCCAGCGCGGGTTCCGCCGCATATTCCTGGCGGGACTGGCGACGGATTTCTGTGTCGCCTGGTCGGCGGAGGATGCCGTGCGCCTCGGCTACGACGTGGTGGTGATCGAGGACGCGTGCCGCGGCATCGGCGTGCCGCTCGGCAGCGGCCGCACGACGATGGATGAGGCACGCGAACGGCTGGGCCGGCTTGGCGTGCGTATCGTCGCCAGCGGCGAGCTCGCCGCGTGACGACCTGGTTCGTCACCGGCGGTGCCGGGTTCATCGGCTCGCATCTCTGCGAGGCCCTGTTTGCGCGCGGCGACGCAGTGCGCGTGCTGGACGATCTCTCCACCGGCAGGCGCGAGAACCTGCCGGCAGGCGTGGAACTGATCGAAGGCGACGTGGCCGACCCGGCGGTGGTGCGCGGCGCGGTGGAAGGCGTCGCCGGATGCTTCCATCTCGCCGCCATCGCCTCGGTCGAGCGCGGCATCACCGACTGGCTCGGGACGCATCGCGCCAACCTCACCGGCGCGATCACGGTGTTCGACGCGATCCGCCGCCTGCCGGTGAGGATTCCGATGATCTACGCATCGTCAGCCGCGGTCTACGGGGATGCCGCCACCACCCCGATCACCGAGCAGACCGAGCGCCGGCCGCTCTCGGCCTATGGCGCGGACAAGTATGGCTGCGAGCTGCATGCCCGTGTCGCCAGCCACGTGCACGGCATTCCCACCGTCGGCCTGCGCTTCTTCAATGTCTACGGCCCGCGCCAGGATCCGCGGTCGCCGTATTCCGGCGTCATCTCGATTTTCTGCGAGCGCATGCGCCGCGGCGCGCCGATCGACATATTCGGCGACGGGAAGCAGACACGGGATTTCGTCTTCGTGGCGGATGTCGTCGCCGCTCTGCTCGCGGCCATGCGCCTGCGGCCGGCGGGCGCACCTGTCTTCAACGTCTGCACTGGCATCCCGACCGCGGTGCTGGACCTGGCACGCACGATCGCCGAACTCGCCGGCACACGTCTGGACGCACACCACAAGCCGCCGCGTGCCGGCGAAATCCGGCACTCCACCGGTTCGCCGGCCCTGTCGCGCGCCACTCTCTCGCTGCCAGGACCGGTGACTCTCCGCACGGGGCTCGGCATGGTGCTGGACTGGCTGGGCGGCTCCCGCTAACCCACGCGCAGTGACCGGGGAGAGCAATCCGAGTGCCGTTCAAGGCCGTGGCGATCGCCTTGCTGGTGCCGCCGACTTCCCTGCTGCTGGTCGCCCTGCTCGGGCTGCTGATCGAGCGGCGCTACAGGCGGATCGGCCGCTTCCTGTCATGGTCCGGAATGCTCGGTCTCCTGGCGCTGGCCATGCCGGCGGTGGGCGGTTCGCTCATCGTCGCCCTGGAGCGGAACCTGCCGCTCACGCCGCCACGGGACTCGCCGCCACAGGCAATCGTCATCCTCGGCGGAGACGTCCTCCGCAGCGGCACCCAGACCCTGATCCTGCATCTCGGTCCGCTGTCGCTCGAGCGGGTGCGGGCCGGCGCGGTGATGTTTCGCCTGACCAGGCTGCCGATCCTGGTCTCCGGCGGACCGCTGCGCGAAGGCGAGCCGCCGCTGGCCGCGGTGATGGCGGACAGCCTGGTGCACGACTTCCAGGTGCCGGTCCGATGGACCGAGACGGTGTCGCACGATACCTGGGAAAATGCGCATATGAGCGCTGCCATCCTGCGCGAGCAGGGCATCAGGTCGGTCTATGTCGTGACCCAGGCGTGGCATATGCGCCGGGCGATCATGGCCTTCGCTGATACCGGGATCACGGTGACGGCGGCACCTCCCCGGTTCGACCGGATGCCCACGCCGCTTTGGGCGGACTTCGTGCCGGAGATCGCCGGCTGGCGCGCCAGCTATTACGCCCTGCATGAGTGGATCGGCTGTGCCTACTACGTGCTACGCTGAAGCCGAGCCCTACGCGAGCCTCGAAGCGCTGCCCGACGCAGCCACGGCGCTGTTCGCCGCCGCGGCAGACGATTTGTTCGGCAGCCGCGCGTGGTACCGCAACACCCTCGCGCACGGCATGGCGGAGGGCGATACGCCGCTTTTCGTGCTCTGCCGGTCCGGCGGGCGCGCGATTGCATTGTTTCCGATGCTGTCCCGGGCCGGCGGCCGAACACTCGCCAGCCTGACCACACCTTATACCTGCAGCAATCATCCCCTGCTGGCGGCCGGCGCCGACGATGCGTCGCTGCGGTGGGCATTCCTCGGCTTCGCCCGGTTCTGCCGCTCCGCCGCCACGACGCGCATCGATGCCTTGCCAGCGGACTGGCCGGCGCTCCACGCCTGCATCGACGCTGCGCGCGAGGCCGGCCTGCTGGTTCGCCGCTTCGACCACTTCGGCAACTGGTACGAGCCGGTCGCTGGCCAGACATGGGAGCAGTACCTGGCGGCGCGTCCCGGGCAGTTGCGCGAGACGATCCGCCGGAAACTTCGGCGGAGCGAGCGCGACCCGGAATGCCGCTTCGAGCTGGTCACCGGCTTGGATGGGCTGGAAGCCGGGATCGAGGCGTTCGAATCGGTCTATCGCAGGAGCTGGAAGGAAGCCGAACCGTTTCCCCGCTTCAATGCCGGGCTCATGCGCGAGACGGCTGCGCTCGGGCTGCTCCGGCTTGGGCTGCTGCACATCGGTGGCCAGGCGGCGGCTGCGCAGCTATGGGTGGTGGAACGCGCCCGTGCCACCGTGCTCAAGCTCGCGCACGACGAGGCATTCAAACCGGCCTCACCGGGCACCGTGCTGACGGCGCTGATGCTGCGGCAACTGCTCGACCGGGAGAGGGTGGCGGAGATCGACTTCGGCAGGGGCGATGATCCCTACAAGGCAGGCTGGACCGGACTGCGCCGGCAGCGGATTGGCTTGGTGCTGGTAAACCCGTGGCGGCCGGGCGGGATGGTGTTCCTCGGCCGCCATGCGCTGGGCCGGGCCAGGGCGATGCTGCGCCGAGCGGCCGACTGACATCCGGCATGCGCATTCTGTACAGCCACCGCATCCAGTCGCGCGACGGGCAGAGCGTGCACGTGGAGGAGCTGGTGGCCGCCTTGCGCGACCTGGGCCACGAGGTGCTTGTGGTGGGTCCGGGCCTTTACGCCAAGGCGGCGTTCGGCGGCGAGAGCCGGATCGTGTCGCTGATCCGCAGGCACGCGCCGCTCGCGCTCGGGGAATTGGCCGAGTTCGCCTACAACCTGCCGGCCTATTGGCGGCTGCGCCGCGCCTGCCGACGCTTTCGCCCACATTTTATATATGAGCGGTACAATCTCTATTACCTGGCCGGCACGCTGCTGGCCCGGCGGACCGGCATACCCCTGTTCCTCGAAGTGAATGCGCCGCTCGCCGAGGAACGTGGCCGGCACGGCGGACTGGGGCTGCCGCGCCTGGCCCGCTCCCTGGAGCGCTTCGTCTGGTGTTCGGCCGATCGCGTCCTGGCGGTGACCGGCGTGCTGAAAGGCATGATCGCCGCGGCCGGCGTGCCGGCGGGTCGCATCGAGGTGGTGCCGAACGGCATCGATCCGGAGCGCTTCGCCAATCTGCCGGATCGGAGTGCGAAGGACGGGCCGGCCGTGCTCGGCTTCGTCGGCTTCGTGCGCGACTGGCACGGGCTGGATGCGGTGATCGCGGCCATGGCGGAGACACGGGACGGGCCGCCGCTCCGGCTGGAGGTGGTGGGTGACGGCCCGGCGCTGCTGGCACTGCGGCAACAGGCCGCCTCGCTCGGCATCGCCGATCGCGTGCGGTTCACCGGCCTGGTGGGGCATGACGCGATACCGGCGGTGATCGCCGGCTTCGACATCGCGCTGCAACCGCGCGTCGTGGCCTATGCCTCGCCGTTGAAGCTGTTCGAGTACATGGCCGCCGGCAAGGCGATCGTCGCCCCGGACCAGGCGAATATCCGCGAGGTGCTGACGGACAGCGAGACGGCGCTGCTGTTCGATCCGCAACGGAAGGGGGCGCTATGGGGTGCGGTCTGCCGCCTGACCGCCGATCCGGCACTGCGCGCGCGGTTGGGCGCTGCCGCACGCGAGGAGATCACGCGACGCGACTACACGTGGCGGGGGAATGCGGAGCGGATCATTCGCTGGGCAGCAACTCCTTGAGCTCGCCAAGCCAGGGCTCGTAACGGCGCCACCGCTCAAGCCCAGCCTTGTTGATCGGCTGGCGCACCTGCCACAAGCTTGCGGTCCTGACCACGCGCTCATTCAGTTCGGGACGCAGGCATGCATCATCCCATTCGAGCCCGCAGAACGCGATCAGCCGCCGCGTGCCGGCTTCCGGATCGCCGACCAGCGCCTCGTAATCCACTTCGAGGAAGCGGTCCGCCGGAAGCACCGCCCGCCAGTGGGCCATCAGCCGCTCATACTCGCGATAGAAATGGACGAGATTGCGTCGCTCGGCGGCGAAGCTCATCGGCGTCTGGAACCGCCTGGTATAGATCGACAGGCAGACATCGACCGGATTGCGCCGGCAATGGATGATGGCTGCATTCGGGAACAGCGTGTGAATCAGGCCTGCCCGAAAGTAGTTGAACGGCATCTTGTCGGTGACGCGCGCCGCGTCGGGCGAGATGGCGCTGAGCACAGCAGCAAATTCCGCGGTTAGGCTGCTTGCTCCATCCGGCGACAGCGGGTCGATTTCGCCGCGTTCCCAGGCGGCTCCCCGCTCGAGCCAGAAGGGGAGTTCTCCCCCGCCCGCGACGGTCGGATGGCTGGAGACGATCTGCTCCACGAGCGTCGTACCTGACCGCGGCATACCCAGAATGAACACCGGCCGACGATCGTCGACTGCCAGATCGCGACGCTCGATGAAGAAGCTCGGCGTGAAGGTCGTGATCATGCGGTCGATCCGCTGGGCCAGGGACCGGCGGTCCAGGATCATTTGCGGGCTCCTGATGCGGTTGGCCGCATCGAAATGCCGCATCGCCTCCGCGTAATCGCGGAGATCGTCCATCGCCTTCCCCAGGGCGAAATGGATGATGACGCGTTCCGGATCGGACAGCGTGTTGTCCTGCAGCAGCCCCGTCATGCGGTCGAGCAGCTCGGCATCGTCCTTGGTGACCTTCTTCGAATTGACCAGGCTGAGGTAGCTGATGATCTGCTGCGGGTTCATCGCGACCGCCTGGCTGAAATACCCAACCGCCTCGTCGAATTCGCCGTTGCCCGCGGCGATGGCTCCGAGCATCTCCATCGCCTTGCTGCAGGCAGGATCGAGGGCGACGGTGCGGCGCAGGGCTTCCTTGGCTGCGGCGAAATTCTGCTCGACCAGCATCAAGCGCGCCTCGTTCAGCCGGGCCAGCGTGGTATCAGGAGAAGCAGCTATGGCGGCGCGGTAGCTTTCGATTGCTTCGGCAATCCGACCCTGCTCGACAAGCAGTTCGGCCAGCCTGTCGTGCGCCTCGGCCAAATTCGGGGCGTGCACAGTGGCACTGCGGTAGCTCTCGATCGCCGCACCGGGCAGGCCCAGCAGATCGAGGGCAATCGCCAGGCTGAAATGAGCATGCACGTAGTTCGGCTGCAGGGCAGTCGCTTGGCGAAAGCTCGCGACCGCCTGTGGCAGCAACCGGCAGTTCAGGCAGGCCAGGCCGAGACTGTAGTGGGCCTTGGCGTTGCCGGGTTCGAGCTGCACCGCCTGCTGCAACAGCGGGATGGCGACCATGGGCTGGTTCTGCAGGATCAGCCGCGCACCGCGACCCACAAGCTGAGCCGCCTGCTGTCGGCTCGCTGCGGCAGGGGCTGGGCGCGGTCCCTGGGCTGGGTTCGTCGGGGGGCGAGCAGTCAGGGCCTGCCGGAGAGCGGATCGCCAAGGCGCCTGGATATCCGTGTAGTGACCGGCGGGGCTCCCACCCGGCGCGCGAGATGCATCACGTTGGGCGCGCACCGGCGCGGCGCGAGCCCCGCCAGATGTACCAACGGGTGCACTGCGAGCCCGCGACAGGCCGCAGCACTGCTTGAACTTGCGGCCGCTGCCGCAGGGGCAGGAATCGTTGCGGGGTGGCCGGGGAGCGCTCATTGCGCGACGTGCCGTTGGATCATCGGTTTACAATAATCCATTCGATGTTGATCCGGCACCCGATTCTGCTCGTTCGATCGAGCGCCGCCTATTTGTCGGAAAATCTTACATACTCGCGGCAAACTAGGCTCGATCCTCGCGTAACCCATTGAAAACCCTCACTGGCACGCGGATTGCTTAATAGTCAGCGCAGGTGTCGGATCGAGGCGGACCAATTGCACTTGGTGCCGGCACAGTGATCGGACGAACGGAAGGAGCTTAAGGCGCATGCGCAGGTTTCTACTTTCAGGAGTGGCTCTCCTGGCGTTTGGCGGTGTTGCCAATGCCGTTACGCTTGCGTCGGGTCCTGTCATTACGTCGGCGGGCGCAGCAGCCCCGGCGGGGACAGGCGTAGGCCCGGACGTCCTCTTTGGTCCGGGCGGTGCGGTTGGTGGCCTCTCGGATGGCGCCGGAAACCCGGTCCCCCTGATCCCCTTCACCTCGTTCGGCGGGCCAGTGACCATTACGGTCAATGACTGCTGCCTGAATGGCGATGTGTACCAAGTGGCCGTTGACGGGCTGTACGTCGGCCAGACCATTGGTGTACCGATGGGTCCCCCGGTTGGGACTAACGCAACAACGGCCAGCACCGGGTCGTTCACATTACCGCTCCTCGCTGGCCTCCATACACTCGGGATAGAAGACATCCTGCTGTCCTACGAGGGGTTCAGCAGCCCGTTCGGCGGAGGCGTGGTTCCGGCGGGTGGTCCCGGCACCGGCAACCCATACGATCCGGCTGGTCTGACCTTCTCCGTTGACGAGACAATCACCAGGACGCCCGAGCCAATCTCGCTAGCCACCCTCGGCGTTGGACTGGTGGGCCTTGGCGTCGCCAGGCGGCGGTGGCGGAAAAAGTAATTCGGCTCGGACAGGTTCGCCAAATGGGGCAGCATTTCGCTGCCCCATTTGCATTTCAGGCTGCCCGATGCACGCCGTCATCCGCGAGATACCGCGTGGTGGCGCAGACATACAGCAACAGCTCCAAAGCCCCGCTGTAGCCCTTGAACAGCGATGCCGGCAGCAGCGCGCCGCCGTCAGTCCAACGGAGACCGCCTGTCGACTCGTAGACGTGGAAGCCGTCCGCCAGACGTGCGTCCGACGCCTTGATCAGGCCGAACCGCGTCCCCTGGCGCAGCGCGATGCCACGCAACGCGACGCCGAGCACCCGCGGGTCACGCGCCACGCCCAGCTCCGCCGGTGCGGCGGCGCGTGAGACGATCCGCACGGGTTCGCGCCTGGCCGGCAGCTCGAACAGGTAAGCCTCACGATGCCGCGATGCCGCATCCAGCCGATCGCCATCCACCAGCAGATGCAGGTCCGGATCCTCGGTCAGCGGCAAGCCCGGGCGCGGGCCAGTGCGCTCGAGCAGCCGCAACCAGGCCGCGTCAACCACCGGCCCACCGGTCATGACCGGTGCGCACGGCTCCTGTGGCGGCAGGTGCCAGCCCGTGTTGGCATTGGCGAACAGCCAGCGATTGCCATCGTCACGGTAGCTCTCCGCCGGCGCGCCATTGGCCAGCAATACGTCGTGCGTTTCGAGCTCCACGTGATAGATCGCCACTTCCTGTGCGCGGTCGTCCCAGACGATCGAACGGTGGTTCACCAGGAACTCCACCGGGATCAGCACGCCGTCCAGAAACAGCGCATGTCCCTTCGTCACATGAAGGTCACTGTGCGGCACGTTGTCGGCCAGCGCTCCGTTGCGCACGATGATCGGCGTAGCCGCACCGCGCCGTCCCCGCGTCGCCAGCAGGCGCCCGGCGCCGATCCAGGAAATGCGCCGCGCGACGCCGCTGGCCGTCAGCACCTCGTCACCCACTGCCAGGCGCTCGACGGAAACCTCACCTGCAGGCGTGGCGATTCCTGTGCCAGCGCAGAAGCAGAGCACCGCAATGTCCGTCCCGCCGCTGCCGTCGCTGGAAGGGAGCAGGGTGCCGGACACCGGGCCGCTTAGGATCAGGTGATCGGTAATGGTGCCGTTGGTCGCGACCAGCGTACCGCCCGAGTTCACCGTTGCCGACATCGAGCCCGGAACGAAGGGCAGGCCAGGCAGGTCGATCGTCCCGTTGGTAGCAAACCCGGCAATCGTGCCACCAAAATGGACTGGGTCGCCGACAAACAGCAAGCCATTCGCGCCGGCAAAATCGATCGTTTCGCCGATGGATACGGTGCCCTGCGCGTTGAGCGTTCCACCCGCGCCGATCGTTACCGAGCCGCTGCCGGTGAGCCCGGCCGCGGTCAGCGTCGAGGGATCGAGCAGGAGCAAGCCGTTGTTCACCAACGCTCCCGCATCCGACAAGCTGGCGCCGTTCAGCTCCAGTGTGCCGCTGTTGGTAATCGAGCCGCCGGCTGCCAGCGTGTTGCTGCCGGTCATCTGCCAGGACGCGCCGCTGTCCACCGTGATGCGGGCAAAGTTGACGTAGCGCGAACCAAGTCCGCTCAGCGTGCCGACGGACGCAGCCGAGGCCAGCTCCAGTGTGCTGATCGTGGCGGCGCCGATTGTGTTGCCGCCGGAGACGGTGCCGGTGAATGTGGCGCCTGGGTCGAACACTACACGGTTGGTCTGGCCGGCCGCGAGTGAGACCGCCGTGCCACCCGATCCAACGATGCCGCCGGCATTCACCACCGTACCGGCACCGCCGGTAATCCGTACGCCGGTGGCGCCGCTGATCGTGTCGCCGCCCTGGTTGGTGACCGAGCCACCTGCGCTCAGGCTGACGCCGATGCCGCTGATCGAATTGCCGCTGATGCTGCCCGCATTTACCAGCGTGCCGACGGCGATGTAGATCTCGGCACCAATGAATCCGCTGATGGCGCCGCTGGCCTGGTTCGTGACGGAGCCACCGCCAACCAGGAAGACGCCGTGGCCGGTCGTGGTATTGTTATTGCCACTGATATCGCCGGCATTCAGCACCGTGCCGGAGGCGTTCATCTGGATGCCGAGGTAGCCGCCGATCGTGCCGCCGGACTGGTTGGTGACCGAGCCGCCGGAGAGCAGGACGATACCGAAGCCGCTCGTGGTGTTGCCAGCAATGCTGCCGGCATTCACCACGGTGCCGCTGGCGCCGACGACTTTGACGCCAAAATACCCGCCGATCGTGGCGCTGGACTGGTTGGTGATGGAGCCGCCCGCGGTCAGGTAGACGCCGTGACCGCTCGTGACGTTGGCGCCGATGCTGCCGGCATTCACTATTGTGCCGGCGGAAGTCTTGACCTGGATACCCTGGGCGCCGCTGATTACGCCGCTGCCCTGGTTGGTGACCGAGCCACCCGAGTTCAGGCTGACTCCTATACCGCTCGTCGCATTGCCACCGATGCTGCCGGCATTCACCACCGTAGCGGCGGCGGTTTTCAACTGGACGCCGATGCCGCCGCTGATCGCGCCGCCCGACTGGTTGGTGACCAAACCACCCTGAGCCAGATAGACGCCAAAGCCGGTGGAAGGATTGCCGGTGATGCTGCCGGCGTTCACCACGCTATCCGTGGTGAAGCTGCTTTGCACCCCGGCAATGGTTGTCGTGTTGCCGACGACACCCAGGTTCGTCAGCGTGTACCCGGCGCTTGGAAAGCTGAAGCCGGAGACCGTCGTGCCGGCGGCGATCGTCTTGCTTGTTGTTGCCATGCTATGTCCCCCCGATGCCGGCAGACCCGGCAGGACGCAGGCCGTCGGCCGCGCTATGCGCCAACGCGCGCGGCCGGCTGATCCCGGGCTTTGACGCCCGGGAGCATGCCGACCCAGTGATCGCTTTGATCCCCCGCGCGCAAGCACTCATCCGGTCACGCATCAGGGTGTCTGTTATTCTCACGGTCTGACCGACAGCGGCCACGTTGTTTCTGTGACGCGCGGTTTGACCACCGGTAGCCCTTCCGGGGTTGCGCAACCGGCTCCGCAAACCTTACGGCAGCAAGACTACCCGCCACAGCGCTGCTGAGCGGATCGCCCGCCGGGCTGGCTCAGGGAGTGGTGCTCCCTGAGCCGTTGCCGCGGGACTTGCGGCGGCGGATATACAGCACGCCACCGAGGCCGATGCTGAGCAGCAGAACCGAGGCCGGTTCCGGAATGTGCTCCACAGCCAACGCCACCAGGTTGTAGCTGTAGGTATTGCCGAGTCCACCAAAGACGTTGTCCTCGTCGGTCTGGAACGTCAGCAGTCCGGTATATGCCGCAGCAACACCGCCGGCGTTGAAGTCGATCTGGATGAACTCGACGCCGCCCTTGCTGATCACACTCGGGACGAGACCTCCCGAGGGGCCCTGGGTTCCCCCGATGGTGAAGTGCGCGCTGGGGTCGCCCGTGATCGCAAACGATTCGATCGACAGGTCGGTCAGGAAGTGGTTGCCGCCATTCGCGTCCGTCGTGATGTTTGCGATCCGGAGAAATTCCGCGTAGCTGCCAGTCTTGCCCACGGTTCCCCAGTCGATCGTGCTGGTCGTACCCGCACCGGCGTTACGTGCCCCCGCCGTGTTGTCGACCGAGTGGAATGAGCTCTTATACACCGGCCCGACCGTGTGACCGACCAGCGTGGCGTTCACCGTCTGGGTGTTGTTGGTGCTGTCAGAGCTACCGTTGTCGAAGCCGATCGTGACAGCCGCGGATGAGCTGGTCCCGCGGGGTGTCTGCGACGAGTAAGTATAGTTGTACGTGTTGGACGTCGGCCCAGCGACAACCGAGTTGTCCTGGATGCTGAACGTGTTGGCCGATCCAGACCAGTTGACACCGGTCGGTCCGCTGATGTTGCCGTTCAGGTTGCTCAGGCTGCTGGGCCCGCCTGTCGCCAGGTTGCCGTCGCCGGTATTGGCCACCGTGATGCTCGCGGTGGCGGTGGTGCCACCGACGCGGGCATAGACCGGAGAGACGCTCGACACCTTGTTGACCGGGGCGACGCCCTGGCCGGTGAGTGTCGTCGTCGCGGCGTCGGAGGCGTTGTTGCCGCTGGCGTTGCCATTGCTGAAGTTCGTCGTGACCGTGCTCGAGTCGGCGCCGCGGATGGTGGGCGCGAACTGGAAGGTGGCCCCGGTCGACGAAGTATCATTCAGGCTGAGCGGGTTCGGGCTGGGCGAAGGACCGGTGAACTGTGCGCTGCCTGCCGGCCCGCCGACTGCGCCGTTCAGGTTGCTGACACTGGTCGCGACGCTGGTATCGAGATTGCCGTCGCCCGTGTTGTGCACGGTGAAGGACAGGTTGGCCTTCGTGCCGACCAGCACATAACCGGCGGCGGCCGAGGCATCGGTATTCTGCACCGGCGCCACGCCCTGACCGGTAACCGTGACCGTGCTGGTGTGCGACGCGTTCAGGCTGTCGGCGCTGCCGTTGCTGAAGTTGCCGGTGACAGTCGCCGAGTCGCCGCCACGCCCCGTCGGCGTGAAGATATAGGTCGCGCCGGTCGACGAGGTGTCCTTCAGGCTGAGCGGATTGGGATCCGGGCTCGGGCCGGCAAACTGCGTGCTGCCGCTCGGTCCGCTGATCGTGCCGTTCAGGTTGCTGACGCTGCCCAGACCGGACTTGTTGCCGTCACCGGTGTTGTTGACCGTGACCGTCGCCGAGTGGGATGTGCCGACCAGGGTGAACCCGGCACCGCCGCCCGCCGAGCTTTCGACCGGCGCGACACCCTGGCCGCTGAGGGCCGTCGTGAGGGTAGTCGCGTTGTTCTTGCCGTCCGGGCTACCGTTGCTGAAGACGTGGTCGACATTGGTCGAGTCAGCGCCGCGGATCGTCGGCGCAAACACATAGGAGACCGCAGTCGAGGACGTGTCGCCCATGCTGAGCGGATTCGGGTTGGGCGACGGCCCGGAGAACTGCCCGGCCGCCGGCGAGCCGGCATTGCCATTCAGGTTGCTGACGCTGCCCAGGCCAGACTTGTTGCCGTCGCCGCTGTTGGTGATGGTGATGGCCATGCCGGCCGACGAACCAACCAGCACAAAGCCGGCGCCGGCTGACTTGTCGGCATTGGCGATCGGCGCGACGCCGGTGCCGGCGATCGCGACGGTGTTGGTATGGCTGGCGTTGCCACCAGTAGCATCGCCATTGCTGAAGTTGCCGGTCACCGTTGCCGAGTCCGCACCGCGCACCGTCGGGGCGAACACGTAGTTCGCGTTGACGGACGACGTGTCCTTCAGGCTGAGCGGGTTCGGATTCGGGCTCGGGCCGGAGAACTGCGTGCTGCCGCTCGGACCGCTGATCGTGCCGTTCAGGTTGCTGACGCTGCCAAGGCCGGACAGGTTGCCGTCACCCGTGTTGTTGACCGCGACACCGGTGCCGACCGACTTGCCGACCAGCACGAAGCCGGCGTCGCTGCCCGACATGCTCTCGACCGGCGCCACGCCCTGGCCGGACAGAGCCGTGGTCACGGTTCCGGAGAGATTCTTGCCGTCCGTGCTGCCGTTGCTGAACGTGGTGACGATCGGCGTTGAGGACGAGCCGCGCGTGGTCGGGTTGAACGCGTAGCTGGTGCTCTGTGTGGTCCCGTCGTTCAGGCTGAGGCCGCCGCCGCCGCCAACGAACACGGAGCTGCCGGACGCACCGACGACCCCGTTCAGGTTGCTGACGGCCTTGGAGACGCTGGTGTCCAGGTTGCCGTTGCCGCTGTTCAGGACGTTGATCGTCGCGGTGCCGGTCTGCACGCCGACCAGCGCATAGCCGACCTGCCCGGTGCCCGGCGTGCTGCCAGCGTTGCCGCTGTTCGACACGCTGAGGTTCTGGATCGGCGCCACACCGGTGCCGCTGATAGTGGCATTGGTGCTGTGGCTGGCGTTGCCGCCAGTCGAGTCGCCGTTGCTGAAGTTGGCGCTGACGGAGGTGGAGGATGCGCCAATCTGCGTCGGCGTGAAGACATAATTGAACGCGGCGCTGGAGGTGTCGCCGATGCTGACCGGGTTCGGCCCGCCGCTGAAGAAGCCGCTCCCGCTGCCGAGCGTGCCGTTCAGGTTGCTGATGCTGCCGGGCAGACCGGACTTGTTGCCGTCACCCGTGTTGCTGACGGTGACCGCCGCCGTCTTCGAATTGTTGTTCACCAGGGTGAACCCGGCGTTACCGCCGGTGACACCGGCATCGACCGGCGCCACCGCGACGCCGCTGATCGTGCTGGTGACCGTCTCGGACTGGTTCTTGCCGGTGTTGGCGCCCTGGCTGCTGCCGTTGCTGAACGCCGAGGTCACCGTGAGGCTCTGGGTGGCGCCGCCGCTGCGGGTGGTGGGCGCGTAGACATAGGTGAAGGCAGACGAGGTGGTCGGCGTGCCCACCAGATTCGAATCGTTCAGGCTGACGCTCTTGCCGGCGGTCCCGCTGAAGGGAGACGCCGGGGTGACGCTGACGGTGCCGTTCAGGTTGCTGACGCTGGTCGGCTGCTTGGTATCCTTGTTGCCGTCGCCGGTGTTGCTCACCATCACGGTGGCACTGGAGGTTTGCCCGACCAGGATGTTGCCCAGATTGCCGGTGTTGGCCACGCCGCCGCCCGAACCCGCCGCGTTGGTCACCGCGACCGATTCCAGCGGCGCGACGCCGGTGCCGGTGATGGTGGGCGCTACGGTATTGGAGGCATTCCCACCAGTGGGATCGCCGTTGCTGAAGTTCGCGGTGACCGAGGTCGAGGTGGCGCCGCGGATGGTCGGCTGGAAGGCATAGGTAAAGGTCTGCGACCCCGAGTCCGCCAACCCGGTACCGCCGCCGAGCGTGCCACCGCTGCCGGAGAAAATGCCGCTCGATGACGCAACGCTGCCGTTCAGGTTGCTCGTCGAGCTCGCCCCACCGGTCGCCAGGTTGCCGTGACCGGTATTCTTCACCGTCACCGTGGTGCTCTGCGACGTCCCGACCAGCACGTTACCCGCGTCACCGTTCGTCGTGCTCTCGATCGGAGCGACGGTGGTACCCTTCAGGGTGACGGTCGAGGTCTGCGAGGTGCCCGGTACCGTGTTGTTGCTCACCTGCACCTGGAAGGTGCCGGTCGCCGCGGCGCTCTGGCCAGTCGAGCCGGCGGACGCCTCCCCGGTGAAGTTATAAGCGTTGCTGGTGACGGTGGCCGGCGGATTGATGCTAGCGGACAACAGAGCGCCCGAGTACGGGGGATTTGATTTCCCCTTCGTGAAGGTCACGGTGAAACTCAGGGTGTTGGCCGACACGTAGGTCGCGGTCACCGTATCACTCTGCGAGCTCGCGGTGCCTGGCAAGGCAAAGAAGGTCATCGTGCAGGACGACGTGCCGCCCGTGTTGGAGCAGGTCCCGGCGGTGTCCGACAGGTTGACCAGTGGTCCAGCCATGGCGGGACCAGCTTCGAATGCCAGTAGCGCAACCAGCGAGGTCGCGGATACCAATGACGCCTTCATCGCTTCGCCCCGTCTCTGTCGTTTCTAGAATGCAACATCAAACCATCATCCGGCAAGCCAGACTTAGCCGCTCACGGTGCCACCGCACCCTGAGCCGATGGAGAAGATGCAGGTTTTGTGCCAGGAATGAAACCTATTCGATTCCAAAGGTTTGGAAGCCAGTCTCCCGACCATAAAGAGGAAAGTGTAAAGTCTGCCGACTCAGCCCTGTCACGCCGTTATCACGGTGGCCCTGGCCGCAGATCGTCGCCTTCCCCAACCGCCGTGGTCCGGATCAGCTCGCGGAGCCGGTCAATGCCTCGCCGCACCGACCAGCCGGCGCCGATCTCGGCCCAGTGCAGCAATGTTTCGGCGTTCGCCAGGCTGCGCTTGTAGCGGTCCTCGCCGGCCAGGAAATCGTAGCTGTCGATCCCGCGCGCCGCGGCATCCCGGATCGCCTGATGATGGCAGGTCAGGCCAGGCTTCTGATGCTTTCCGGCGCCCGCGTAGTCGAAGCCGCTCTGGTAGGCCAGGACACCGCCGCGGAACTCGAAATTGTAAAGATATCCGATAGTTGGCCCGCCGGCGGCGATTCGCAGCAGGGCGACCTCCCCGCGCGGCAGGCCACGCTCGATCAGCGCCCGGTGGAACCGCACGAGATGCGGGTTGGCGAAGGCGCCGGGCCGGCCGCGCCGGATCCAGCTCGCCTGGTGCAGCGCCGCCAGGGCGTCGAGAAACCCGAGGGCTTCGCCGCACGACCCGGCCCGCCGCACCGAAAGCTCGCCCGAGGCCGCGTAGGAGCGGTCGGAACGGCGAAGCTGGTAGCGCGCGTTGCCGCTCAGCGCGTCCAGATAGCACCGCCCCGCCTGGCGCAAACCGGCGACGTCGACATACGGAGCGCCCAGGCAGCGGCGAACCCAGAGCCTGCCGCCGGCAGCCTCGGCCGCGCCCAGAGTCGCCGCGTCGATCCCGCTCAGCACCACACGCCGGCCCCGCCACGGGCGACGGCCACCGATCGGCGCGAACCGCGCGGCGCGCAGGCAGTCGGCCAGCAGCCCGGGCGCTGTCCCCGCCTCCGCCAGCACGCCGTTCCACTCGATGAAGACCGCATCGAGCGCCGCCGCGCCGCTTTCGCCGAGCCAGAGTACCTGGCGCCCGGTGCGGCTGCGCCGGCGGTTGAACAGCGCCATCGCCACCACCCGGCCGTCCCGTGTGGCCTCCAGCAGCACCGGGTCGGTGAAACGCTCCTCGGCCAGACAGCCCGTCCAGGTCCAGCTCTGGAAAAACGAACAGTCGGCCCGGGCTTCCAGCTCGCGCCAGCGCTCCCCCAGAGCGGCCCAATCGGTCACTCGGGACAGCGAGATCGCGGTCATGCCGCCGCTGGCGCCGCGAGCCCGTCGAACAGGGCACCGTAGGCCGCGATCATCGCCGCCTGACCGAACTCCGCCTCGGCCTTGGCCCGGTTGGCGGCTCCCAACCGGGCGCGCAATCCCGGGTCGCGTGCCAGCACCTCGATCGCGCGGGCCAGCGCCGCCTCGTCCAGGCGGGTCACGAACTCCCGGTTCTCCGCCGCAACCATCGCGCCGACGTCGCCGACGTCGGTGGCGGCGATGGGCAGGGAGGCGGCCATCGCCTCGATCACCGACAGCGGCATCTGCTCGGTATCCGAGGAGAGCGCGAAGATGTCGAACTCCCGGTAGAGCGCCGATGGGTCGTCGATATGCCCGGTGAACCGAACGCGCGCGTCGAGGCCGAGCTCAACGACGAACCGCTCGAGCGTCGCGCGCTCCGGGCCGTCGCCGACGATGACGAGACGCGCCGGCAGGAGGTCCGCCACGAGGCGGAAGGCGCGCAACAGGCGCGGCAGGTTCTTCTCCGCCCGCAACGCCGCCACCGTGCCGATCACCGGGCCGTCGACCGCTGCGGCGGGCCTGCCGCCGGCGACGAACCTGGCGAGATCGATACCGTTCGGCACGTAGCGCACACGGCGCGGATCCAGCCGCCAGACCTCGGTGGCGATCCGCCAGAGGGTGCGCGAGGGCAGCACCACCATGCTGCGGGCCAGGACGAGCCGTCGCGTCAGCACCCGGCGGCGGAGCTGTCCCGCGCGCTCCTCCGGGCCGAACCCATCCTCGACGTGGATGTGCCGGGCAAGCCGGGGAACGTTGGCCATCGCCCACTCGATCGAGCCCCAGTTGTAGGTCACCAGCGCGTCCGGAGCGAAGCCACGCAACAGACGGCGGAAGCGGCGGACATTGCCGAGCGTGGCTCCCTTCGCCGCGGCGATGTGCTCGCAACGCACGTCCAGTTCCGGCACGAGGCGCTTCGAACAGGCATAATCCTCGTCCATCGCCACCACGATGTGCCGGTAGCGGCGGCCGAACTGATTGGCGAGCGCGGCGAAGCGCATCTGCGGCCCGCCCACCGCGAAGGTCGCGAACACGTGCAGCAGCAGCGGCGGCGGTGGCAAATCCATCACTCAGCCCGCATGCACCAGGATGGCGCGCTGGCGGAACAGGGAAGGATCGGCGACCGGCTGCCAGCCGAGGTCACGCTTGGCATCGCCGCAATCGAAGGTCGCTGCCATGCCGCGCGACAGCAGATCGCGTCTGCTCGGTAGCGGGGCGGCGCGGCCGGTCGCACGCTTGACCAGCCATTTGCCGCATTCCCTTAGCCACAGCATGTTCACCGATTGCGGATGGAACCGCAGCGGCCGCTCCATCGCCTGGCTTAGAGCGGCGATATAGTCCCGCGCGCTCCACCGTACGTCGCCCACCAGATTGTAACAGCGACCCTCGACACCATCGGTGCGGCAGGCAAGCGCGATCGCGTCCGCCACGTCCTCCACCAGGACGAATGGCAGCGGATTGCGCCCGGCGTTCCAGCCGATGCAATGCTGCTCGTTGTTGTAGAAGCCCAGCCCGGTGTGAAACGGCAGCCCGCCTTCGCCGACGACGACACCCGGACGCAGGATGCAGACGGGGAGCCCGTCGCTCGCGTGCATTGCCAGCAGCAGGCGATCGCCCATCGCCTTCGCGCGCGCGTAGTCGGCACGTTGGTCAGCCTCGGGATCCGGCGGCGTCGCGCCGGTGACTTGTGCCGCCTGCGGACCGAGATAAAGCGAGGCGATCGATCCGACATGAATGAGCCGCCGCACGCCGCGCGCGAGGCACGTCCTGGCGATGGTTTCGGCGCTCCCCACCATGGCATCGCAGATTTCGTCCCAAGAACCGTTGCCGCCGCCATGCGCCAGGTTGACCACAATCGGCGCGCCGCCGATCGCGGCGGCCACTGCCTCGGCATCGCGTGCGTCGCCGGCATGCAGGGTGACAGCCGCATCCTGAAAGACCTCAGGCAGATTGCGGATGGAGCGAGCCATCACCGAGACGCGCGCACCCTGCGCGACGAAACGGCGGACGACATGCGTGCCGATGAAGCCGGTGCCGCCCAGGATGGCGACGTCACAGGCGGCGTCGGTCGAAGCCGTTCGCACCGCCGGTGACGGGAAACGCGTTGCTGGAAATGCACGATCGCCGATCCGCTCGCAGGCATCGACCAGCATCGCACCGAACCGGCCATCGAGTGGCGGCGCGCTGCCGGCATCCAGCGCAGCATGAAACGCGGCGATGCTCGCCCGCATGCTCTCGAAGAAGGCATCGCTGCGGCCCGTGAGGCGCAAGGTCGCTGCTGCGTGTTCCGCCATGTTGCGGCAGCTCTCAGCGAATATCGCACCGGCGCTCCGTGCGCCCGAGGCAAGCCCATCCACCGCATCCAGCCATCGCGTCCGCCGATAGGTGAACAGGCGGTTTGCCAGAATATCGGCAACCAGCACGCCGTCATCGCACACCGCGGTCACCTGCCAGAACGGGAAGGCCTGGCCGACGGCGAAGCGAAGCTGCGCCGGCAATTCCGCGCAGGCGAGCGACACATCCAGGCTGCCATGGAAGGCAACGCCAGGCGCGATCTGCATCGCCGGTCCGGCCAGGACCGCGACCTCACCGATCGTCCCGGCAAGTGCGGCAAGCTGCGACAGCGGATGCACCGCCTGCTCGAGCAGGATGTTGACCGGGGCGCGGAACATCCAGTGGCCGAACTGCCGTGCCGCGAGCTGCCTAAGCGGAACGTTGTAGATGCAGCCTATGAAGTTCGGCCGACCGAGGGCATGTGACTCGATCAGGCGCCGCAGCCGCGCGAAGGCAGGATGATGCACGAAATTCTGGTTGACGCCGAGCGGCGTGCCAGTCCGCTCGGCTGCCTCGAGCAGTGCCGCGCAGGCCTCACCGCTCGCGGCGAACGGCTTTTCCACGAGCACCGGCCTGCCGGCCTCGATCAGCGGCAACGCGATGTCGCGATGCAGGTCCGGCGGCACCAGCACATGTGCGCAATCGAACGCATCGGCATCGAGGGCTTCGCGGACCGATGCGAACACGTGCTCCGCGCCACAGGCACGCGCCAGGCTCTCGGCCGCGGCGACAGCGGGATCGACGATGGCGGTGACCCGCGTGGCAGCGATCGATTGCAACGCCTCGGCATGGACACGAGAGATGAAACCGGCGCCGATCAGGGCGATGCGCCTCACCGCGATCTGTCTCCGTCTGCGGGGCTTCGATGCTGAACCCCTTTTGCCGCCGGGATGGTTTCGATGTAAAGGCGCCGGGCTTCCTCCCTGGACCGGTGACCTTCATGAACAATCGAGGCGAGCGGCGGCTGGCATGCGCCCTGGCGTGGCTCCTGGCCACGATGACGGCGGGCTGCACAGTCGAGCCGAGCGTGGGCCGGGTGCTCGACGTCGGGCCCAGCCAGAGGCTGAAGCTGCCAAGCCAGGCGGCCGCGGTGGCGATGACAGGTGATACGATCCGCATCGCGCCTGGCGAATACACCGATTGCGCCGTTTGGCGTGCCAGCCGACTGACCATCGAGGGCATCGGACCGGGTGCCGTCCTGGCGGACAGGTCCTGTGCCGGCAAGGGCATCTTCGTTGTACAGGGCAGCGACATCACGATCCGCAACCTGACCTTTGCCCGTGCCGCGGTCCCTGATCGCAACGGCGCGGGTATTCGCGTCGAGGGGCGGAACCTCACCGTCGAGCACAGCCGGTTCATCGACAACGAGAACGGCATTCTCGCCGGCTCGATCGGCAGCAGCACGATCCGCATCACCGACAGCGAATTTCGCGGCAACGGCAAATGCGAGCCCCAGTGCGCCCACGGCATCTACGTGAATGCGATCGACCTGCTGGACATCGAACGATCCCGCTTCGCCAACCAGCATGTCGGCCATCACATCAAGTCGCGGGCATCGCGCACCGTGCTGATCGACAACGATGTAGCGGATGGGCCGGAGGGTGATTCCAGCTACCTGGTGGATATCTCGAACGGCGGCGATCTGCTGATGCAGGGCAACCGGCTGGAGAAAGGCCCCAAGAGCAGCAATGTCACCACGGCGGTGGCGATCGGCGCAGAGGGCGTCACGCATCCCACGCACGAGTTGATCATTCACGACAACGCATTCACCAGCGATCTGCCGGAGCCGACCGTGTTCGTGCGCAACCGCACCACGACGCCCGCCCTTCTGTCCGACAATCGAATCCAAGGCCGCGTTATGCCGCTTGCCGGTCCGGGTACCGTCAGTCCCTGACGGCGCCCGCGCCGGCCAGCCGCACGGCCAGGTCCGACAGCGCCGACTGGGAATGCAGGAACACGGCGATGGTGTTTGCCGCTTGGCGACGGCCCGGGATGCCAAGCCCCTGCCAGTCCCCTTCCGCCGCCACGACCACGAGCACCGGAGAGAAGCGCGAGCCCATGATGCTGTTCAGGGCTTGCCGCGCGCGCGCGACAAGACCGCGTTGCGCAGGCTTTCCGTTGATCCAGAGGCTGGTCGCGGCGACGTGCGTCGGGTGTGACGTTTCGATCAGCCTCCAGGCCCCGGAAACGCTGTTCGCAACCGCCAACGGTCGAGCTTCGACATCCTCGGCGCCTTGCTCGCCGGTGAGGCGGCGTTGCTCGGCGATGACACGGCTGGCAGTGCTGCGGGGCGAGAACACCTCGATGCTCAGTGTCACCAGGCCATTGCCGCAAGCAAAGCGTTGCACGATCATCCGTCCCGGCGCATCCAGCCCGGCTGTCAGAGGCGTCGGCTGCGGCTCACAGCCCTCGGCCAGCGTGAGTGCCGGCAGCGCCGCCGTCATGTCGGGCGCCGCCGCGCGATCGAGCTGGGCCGCAACCGTCGGGCCGATCCCCGCCAGCACCACCAATGCCACGGCACCGATCAGAGCCGGCCGAAGCTGGCTGGTCCGCCGCACCGGCGTCGTCGTCGGCTTCGGTTGCGTTTGCTGGTCCTCGCGGAATGGCAGACCCAGCACGATCAGCATCAGTATGACGATAGAGAAGAAGATCCAGCCATACAGGACGTGGTCGGTCTCCGCCGCCTCGGCACTGCCCAGGTAGTGGCCAAGGGCGACAATGCCGAGCGCGCGGAAGCCATTGGCGATGATCGGCACGACCATCGAAACGGCGATGAAGATCGCCCGCCGCAAGGCGCTGCGATACACGATCAGCGCGTAGAGACAGCCGAAGGCGATGGCGGCGATCAGGAACCGCAGCCCGGCGCAGGCTTCGGCAATTAGAAAGGTGCCTTCCGGAATCTCGATGACGTAGCCGTCGATGTACGCTGGGATATGCAAGAAGGGGAGGCCCTCGCGCACGAAGACAGTGGTGAAATCCTGCAGTGCCGGGGTGATGAAGGCACCGAACGGCACCAGAAAATACAGATAGAGCAGCGGCCCGGCGAGCCGCCACCACAGGCGCGGGCCGAGAACCGCGAAGAACAGCAGCTCGACGAACGTCATGGCGACAAGCTGCCTGCCTTCCATGACGCCAAGCCGCTCGGCGACCAGCCAGGCCAGCGCGAGTGGAATTCCGGCAAGCGCCGCGAGCGGGAATGGATTGGCAGAGACCTCAAACAGAACGCCCCGGCGATCCCAGATCAGATAGAGGACGATCGGGATCACCAGGAAACAGTGGTTGTAGGCCGTCGAGCTGTCCCACACCGCGACAGCCGCGACGACTTCAGTATGGAACAGCAGGCCGAGCACCAGCAGGCCAAGGCTCAGTGCCACAGTAGTGCCGCTCCGCCAGACGTCGGCCAGGCCAGGCAGGGCGAGGGTCCGGACGTTCATGCCGGCAGGTCCGAGTGGGCCGGCGCCGCCCGAGCTGGCACAGGATCCGGCGGCACAGTGCCGAACAGCCGGTCGAGTGGCCGCAGGGTGGCGGACCATCGGTGTGCGGCCTCGACGGCGCGCCGCGCGGAAGTGCCGAGTGTCGGGTATTGGCAGTCCAGCACGTCGCCGATCCTTTGAACCGTTTCATCCACCCCGCGCGCCAGCAGGATATCCCGGCCAGGTTCCGCGCAGATACCCTCAAATGCCTCCGGTGTTGCGATCACTGGTCTGGCCATTGCCATGGCCTCCAGCACCTTGTTCTGGATGCCGCGGGCGATGCGCAAGGGAGCCACGACCACGTCGGCTGATGCAAGGTAGGGCCTGGTGTCGGCCACCCGCCCCGTCACTTCGACGCCGGGGAGCGACGTGAGTTCGCTTACCTCACTGGTCGGGCTTGCGCCGACAATCCAGAAGCGCGCACCCGGCACGCGCCGGCGCAATGACGGCAGCACGTCGCGGGCAAACCATGAGGCTGCATCGATGTTCGGCCGGTAGTCCATGTGGCCGGTGAACACGAGGTCCGCTCCTGTGCCGACGAACGGCGGCGGAAAGCGGAGCTCCGGCGAGAAGTGTTCGAGATCGACGCCGTTGGCGACCCAGCCGGTGCGCGCGACTGTCTCCGGTGCGAGGGTGACGAAGCGCTGCCACTCGTGCTCGGAGACGAACAGGCTGTGGTCGAAGCGCGCGGCGGCGAGCCGCTCGAAAGCAAGCAGGGTGCGTCCCTCGCGCGCCCAGACCGCGCGCGCCGGAAAGCGCGCGGTTTCGGCATAGGCCGTCCATTTCTCGGAATCGACATCCACCATGTCGAGAATGCGCCGCACCCCCTCGGCGTGCATGACGTAACCCGCCATGGCGGAGGAAAACACGAAGACGTCCCGGATGGCGCTTCCCGCCAGCTTGCGATCGACCCAGTCCTTCAGCCGCCGGTCGTGGAAATAGCCGAGGGAAAGCGGCTGCCCGCCCCGCAGGCGCAGCAATGCCTTGATACGCTGCGTGCGGCGATCGATCGGGAAGCAGGCCAGGTCGGCGCAGAGCGAACGCAGGTCGGCGAGATGCGGCCGATCGGCCGGATCGTCGATGAAGCAGCCGAGATGGATGCGGTGGGAGCGCGCGAGATGGCGGAAAATGTTCCAGGCACGAATCTTGTCGCCCTTGTCAGGCGGATAGGGCATCCGGTGCGACAGGAACAGCAGGTCGCGCATGTCGTTCAACCAAGCCCCCGCACGATTGGCGGTCCGAGCAGATTGGCCACAGGCAGCGGCAGCCGCTTCCAGGCGGCGATGAACAACCGGTATTTCGGGTTGAGCGGGTTGTGGTCGGGGATCGCGGCGCCCGGGGCGAGGCGGTAACGATAATGCAGCTTTTCCGGCTCAAACCCCCAGTTGTGTTTGAACGCGAACGCGCCCGTGCCGAGCTTGCTGCGGCCGAAGTCGAACAGCCGGCAACCCCTGTCGGCGGCGCGCCGCATCACTTCCCAGTACATGAAATCGTTTCCCGCCCGCTGCCGAGCCTCCGCCGTGCCGCCACCGTAATAGGGCAGCACCTCGTCGCGAAAGTAGAAATTCAGCACCGCGGCGATCGGCTGCTCTGCGTCGAGCACGGTGACGACATCGCTGCAATCACGGAACGCCTCGGCGAGGATGGCGAAATACCGCCGCGAGAAGACCGGAGTGCCAAGGTTGCGGACGCTCTCGGCATAGACCCGGTAGAGCACCGCGACATCCTGGTTGCGGATTGAAACCAGGCCGTTCTGCATGCCCTTGCGCACCATGGCGCGCTGCTTGCGCGGGATCGCCTTCATATTCCGGTCATGGTCGGACGCGATCGGCTTGCGGAACGTGACATAGAGGTCTGGACGCACCAGCCAGTCACTCGCCACGGCACAGCGGTCGCGCAACTCGACCGCCGAGGCCCCAAGACGCTCGCGCAATGCGCTGGCGTGCGCCTCGAGTGCCGCGGCCGCCTCACGTTCAGCCGCGAGCGGACCGCCATAGACGCAAAACGGCGTCGAAACCAGGGTATTGCCGAACAGCCTGGACCTGACATGCGCCAACGGCAGCACGCCGGTGATCGCACCGTCCTGCTCGGCCAGCATATAATGGCACCGATGGCCGAACTCGGCCTCGATCACGCGCGCCCAGGCTGCAAGGTGGAAAAAGCTGCCGCCCGGCATCGCCGCGACGAATGCGTCCCAGGCGGGCGCGCAGGCTTCGTCGAGAGGTCGGAGCGTGATCGCCATGGCAGGAGTTAAGGATCAGGCGGGGAGCGGCGTGGTGGCGGGCTCGGATGGCTCAGCCGCGTGCGTGCCGGAGGCCAGATGGCCGGCGAAGACACGATCCACCCGGTCCCAGGCGAAGTCGCGCAGCAACAGGTCGAGCTTGCCGGCCATGCGAGAAAGGTTGGTGTAGTGTCGGAAGCGGGATTTCCAGCCACAACCGGCCACCCGCGGCTGAGCGGGGTCGATCTCCCAGGGATGGAAATA
>JBGPND010000027.1:0-35419 GCA_041487355.1 Acetobacteraceae bacterium
CTGCACAACGGGCTGCGCCCGATCAGCCAGGACGCGCTGCACGTGCTGGACGACATCGCCTATCACTCATACGGGGTGCCCGCGACGCCGGAGGAGTGCGAGGCGCTCGGCCGCACCTGCGCCCACGGGAGCTGCGTGGTATTGCTCAACCACGGACTGCTCACACTCGGCGAGACGATCCACGGCACGCTGATGCGCCTCTACATGATGGAGCGGGCATGCGAACTGGAGCTGATCGCGCGCACCATGGACGCGCCGCCGGTGCAGATCGATGACCATGTCGTGCGCAAGGCGGCGGAGCGGATGAAGAAGATCCGCGGAACCGAGAGCTACGGGCTGATGGAGTGGCTGGGCCTGGTGCGCACGGTGGATCGCAAGGGGGTCGACTACCGGCAGTGATCGGCGGGTGGCGGGGCTGGTGGTTGCGGTCATGCGTGAGAACGCTTAGTCAGCCGCCCTCATCAGTCCACTGACCAGGAGTACGCCGATGGCGACCGAGCGCACGCTGTCCATCATCAAGCCCGATGCCACGCGGCGCAACCTGACCGGCAAGATCAATGCGTGCCTCGAAGCGGCCGACCTGCGGATCGTGGCGCAGAAGCGGCTGCAGCTGACCCAGGCACAGGCGGAGGCGTTCTATGCCGTGCACAGGGAGCGCGGCTTCTATCGCGACCTGGTCAACTTCATGATCTCCGGCCCTGTCGTGGTGCAGGTGCTGGAGGGCGACAACGCCGTGGCGAAGAACCGCGAGGTGATGGGCGCCACCGATCCGAAGAAGGCCGCCGCAGGCACGATCCGCGCGCAGTTCGCCGAGGACATCGAGGCGAACTCCGTGCATGGCTCGGACAGCGCGGAGAACGCGGAGACGGAAATCGCCTTCTTCTTCGCCGGGATCGAAATCGTCGGCTGATGACGAACGGGCCGCGCAACGGCCCCCTGGGGCTCGAGCATCCGCTGGTCGTGTCGCACAATCTCGACGCGCTGGCCGAGCGCTACCGCGCCATGGGCTTCGCGCCGACGCGGAAGGGGTATCACCCCTGGGGCACCGGGACGCAGCTCGTGCTGTTCCCGGACAATTTCATCGAGCTGATGGGCATCGACGATTACGACCTGATCGATCTCCCGAGCCCCGGCGGGTTCCGCTTCGGCCGCTTCATTGCCGACCAGCTGAACCGTCGGGAAGGCATTGCGATGATTGCGCTGCACAGCGATGACGCGCAGGCGGACCTGGCGACGGTGACCGCACGGGGCGTGGAGACCGACGGGCCGGTCGATTTCCGCCGCGAGGTCGCGCTGCCGGACGGCACCAAGGACGAGGCTGTGGTGACGCTGGCGATGCTGATCGACTACGACCAGCCGCAGCTTTCGCATTTCATCTGCCAGCAGCACCGGCCGGAATTCGTCTGGGTGCCCGACTGGATGCAGCATCCGAATGGGGCCGAGGCCATCGTGCGCGTGGTCTATGCCGCCGCGGAACCTTACGCCGTGTGGCAGCGGTTTGCCGGGCTGTGGGGCGAGGAGGCGCTGCGGGAACTGGCTGGCGGCTTCAGCGTGACGACCCCGGGAGGCGAGCTGCTGGTGCTCGATCGTCCTTCGGCGGAGGCGCGCTTTGCGCCGGTGGCGATGCCAGCCGGTTGGCGCGATGCGCCGTGCGCCGTCGGCATTACCGTGCGCGCACCGGACATCAACTTGGTCCACATGATCATGCTGCGCAACATGGTGCCGCATCTGCGCCTGGACGAGATCGTGCGGATACCACCGTCGCACGCCGGCAACGTGCTGCTGGAATTCGTTCCCTGATGTGGCCTTTGGACGCCCGGCCTAGAGCAGAGTCCGCCAGGTTGCGCCACGAATGACCCAGGCGAGTCGCCTACGCCCCACCGTCATGGCCGGGGACGGCCATGACATTCAAAGAACGACCATCTGTGGGGCAACCAAGCGAATCTTGCTTAGAGCAGGAAGACGGCCATTCCGACCAGCAGCACGACCAGGAAGATCACGCACCACAGGGTGAACTGGGTAAAGCCGTGCCAGAAGTTCTGACGGTCGGCGAGGAAGGCTTCAGTCGTCTCGTCCCCGGCGGTGCGGGTTGGGGTTGCGCTGTGTTCGGCCATTCGGTGCCTCGGCTGGCGGGATGGGTTCGTGGCCGTTCTATTGCAGCGAAGCGGAGGCGGGCAAGGGGTTGAGCAACGCCGCGCCGGCCGGCGGCGGGGTTCCGGTGCCATCCGCCGCGAACAGTCGCAGCGCAAGCGGGTAGATCGCGTGTTCCTGCGCCAATACCCGATCGGCGAGGCTTTGCTCGGTATCGCCAGGCAGCACCGGCACGGCCGCCTGAGCCAGAATCGGGCCTTTGTCCATCGTCTGGGTGACCAGATGCACGGTGCAGCCGTGCAGCTTCACCCCTGCGGCGAGAGCGCGCGCGTGCGTGTCCAGCCCGGGAAAGGCCGGCAGCAGGCTTGGGTGGATGTTGAGCATGCGGCCCTGCCAAGCGTCGACCAGGCGGGGAGTCAGCAGCCGCATATAGCCGGCGAGGCAGACGATTTCGATGCCGGCGTCGCGAAGCGCCGCGTCGATTTCCGCTTCATGCGCTGGCCGGTCGCCCCGGAAAGGCCGGTGGTCGATCGCCCGCGCGGTGACACCGGCCGCCCGCGCCAGCGCCAGGCCAGCCGCATCGGGCCGGTTCGAGATGACCAGCACGATCTCCGCCGGATAGACCGGATCTCGGGCCGCGGCGATCAGCGCGGCCATGTTCGAGCCGCGCCCGCCGATCAGGATTGCGGTGCGGCGCCTCACCCCGGCCAGCCGGCGGGCAGGTCGATCCGGACGTGAGCCGGACCGGCAGCCGCCTCGATCCGACCGATGCAGGCGACGCTCTCCCCCCGGTCGCGCAGCAGCTCGGTGGCGGCGTCAGGGTCGGCGACCACGATGGCCATGCCGATCCCGCAGTTGAACACGCGCAGCATCTCGGCGGGCGCGATGCCGCCGGTCCGGGCCAGCCAGGCGAACACTGGCGGCACGGACCAGTAAGGCTCCAGCACGGCCACCGTCTCGTCGGGCAGCACCCGTGGCAGGTTGCCCGGCAGGCCGCCGCCTGTGATGTGTGCCGCGGCCTTGAGCAAGCCTGCCCGGTGCAGCGCGAGCAGGGCAGGCACATAGATTCGCGTCGGCACCATCAGCGCCTGGCCGAGCGATATGGCCGGATCGAATGGCGCGGGCGCGCTCCAGGGAAGTCCGCTGATTTCCACCACCCGGCGCACCAGGGAATAGGCGTTGGAATGCACGCCGGAACTCGCCAGTCCCAGCACGGCGTCGCCGGGCGCCACGCCATGCGGCAACAGCCGCCCGCGCTCTGCTGCGCCAACCGCGAAGCCGGCGAGGTCGTAGTCGCCCTCGCCATACATGCCGGGCATCTCGGCGGTCTCGCCACCCACCAGGGCGCAGCCGGCCTCGTTGCACCCCGAGGCGATGCCGGCGATCACCGCCCGTGCCTGGCGCGGATCGAGCTTCCCGGTGGCGAAGTAGTCCAGGAAAAACAGCGGTTCCGCGCCTTGCACCACCAGATCGTTGACGCACATCGCTACCAGATCGACGCCGACCGTGTCGTGGATGCCCGTCTCGATCGCGACTCTCAGCTTCGTCCCGACGCCGTCCGTGCTGGAGACCAAGACCGGGTCGACGAACCCCGCGGCCTTCAGGTCGAACAAGGCGCCGAAGCCGCCAAGCCCGCCGATCACCCCCGGACGGGATGTCGCGCGGGCCAATGGCTTGATCGCCTCGACCAGCGCGTCGCCCGCCTCGATATCCACCCCGGCGGCGCGATAGGTCAGGCCATTGCCGGTCGGCGCGCCTGAATCGTGATCACCCCTGGTCATGGCGGCCCTCGATACGCTACTGCCTTGGTCCGTTGAGCTGCGCGATCGAGCGCAAGGCGGGTGGACGGTGGCGGAAACAACCATAGGCCCGCTGCTTCGCGCAATGCAGGGGGCGTAACGCGGGGAAAGGCGGACCGATGCCTGACGGATCGCAAATCAGCCGCAGCACGTCCGCCGCATTGCTGACGTTGCCCAATGTCATCACCTTTGCCCGGCTTTGCGCCGTGCCGCTCTCGGTCTGGCTGGTGATGGAACGGCAGTTCGCCCAGGCGTTCTTCCTGTTCGTCGCCGCCGGCGCGTCCGATGCGGTCGATGGCTGGCTCGCGCGGCGCAACGGCGGAGGCAATTCCGTGGGGGCGATGCTCGATCCGGTGGCGGACAAGGCGTTGCTGGTGACGATGTATGTGACCCTCGCGGCGGTGAAGGTGCTGCCCGATTGGTTGGCGATCCTGGTGGTGTTTCGCGACGTCGTGATCGTCGGTGGCGTGGTTGTGCTGTCTCTGCTCGGCCAGGCGGTGGTGATCCGCCCGCTCTACGTCTCCAAGCTTAACACCGCGTTGCAGATCGTGCTGGTTGCGGTGACCCTGTTGCTGTCTGGCTTCGGCCTCGCTGCCCCGAGCACGGTGGGCATCCTGATCTGGACGGTCGCGGTCACCACGCTGGCGTCCGGCGCGGCCTATGTCTGGGTCACGGTGCGCCGCCGATGACCGACGGCGCCGAACTCCCGCCGCCCGGAGCGCCACCGCCCGCCGAACGCCGGTCCTGGTTCCCGGAGGCGTCGGCCCAGATGTCTGGGCAGGCCACTCGTGGCCAGCGGGTTGCGCTGGTGGTCGGCCTGCTGGTGGTGGCCTGGCTGACGCTGCAACTGTTCGCCTCGGTTCTGGCGCCGTTCGTGGCGGCGGCGGGGATCGCCTATGTGCTCGATCCGCCGACCACGCGGCTCACCCGGCTCGGGTTGGGCCGCAGCGTCGCCGCCTTGCTGATGATCCTGACCCTGCTGGCCGCGGTCCTGCTGTTCGCCCTGCTGCTCTACCCGCTGATCCTGCAACAGATCGGCCTGTTGCTCGGCCGCATCCCGCAATACGTGCAACTGCTGCAGCGCTGGGCCAGCGCGGTCATCACGGACCTGCAGACGAATTTCGGCTCCGACGTGGTGAACGACAAGCTGCGCGATCTGGTGAGCAGCCAGGCCGGCAACATGCTGAGCTTCATTGCCTCGTCGGTGACCAGCGTGACCGGCGCCGGCTTCGCGATCTTCAATGTGCTGACCCTCGCCGTGGTGACGCCGGTGGTGGGGTTCTACCTGCTGCGTGACTGGCAGCGGGTGATCGGCATGGTCGATTCCTGGCTGCCGCATCGCTATGCCGACGTGATCCGTGCCCAGGCCAGCGAGGTCGACCGCATCCTGTCAGCCTGGGTGCGCGGCCAGGCCCTGTGTTGCCTGATCCTGGCGCTTTATTACGCGTCGGCGCTGACCGTGGCCGGGCTCGACCTCGGCCTGATCGTCGGCATGGCGGCGGGCTTGCTGTCGTTTATTCCCTATGTCGGCTCGATCACCGGCGGCGTCACGGCGATCGGGCTGGCTTTGGCGCAGTTCCCGCACTGGCGGGGGGTGATCGTGGTGGGCGGCGTGCTGGTGGTCGGCCAGATCCTCGAAGGCTACGTGATCTATCCGCGCTTCCTCGGCGACCGGGTGGAATTGCCGGCAGTGTGGGTGATCTTCGCCTTGTTCGCCGGCGGCGCGGCGTTCGGTTTCCTCGGCGTCATGCTGGCGGTTCCGGTGGCGGCGACGATCGGCGTGCTGTGTCGCTTCTGGCTGCGTCGCTACCTCGCGAGCCCGCTCTACCTGGACCCGCCGAGCAAGCCGTAATGGATTTTTCCCGCTCGCTTGGCGTCTCCTGAGAGAGGGGTCAAACTCACAGGCACATGATCGCGGCATCGCTACCCCAAAAAGGGGAGATTCAACTCATGCCAGCTCTCGCGCGACTGCAGAGCGAATGGGAGCCACGGGTCCTCAGCATCCTGCGGATCGTGGTGGGCCTGCTGTTCATGGAACATGGCCTAGCCAAGCTGTTCGGCTTCCCGACCGCTGCGGTCCAGCCGGCGATGTTCCAGCTTCTCTGGTTTGCCGGGGTCATCGAGACATTTGGCGGTCTGTTGCTTGCCTTGGGCCTGTTCACCCGCCCGGTGGTGTTCATCATGTCCGGCGAGATGGCGGTGGGCTATTTCTATGCGCATCAGCCGAGGAACTTTTTCCCTCTGCTCAATGGCGGCGATGCGGCAATCCTCTACTGCTTTCTCTTCTTCTATTTCTTCATCGCAGGTGGCGGCGCCTGGAGCCTGGACCGGCTGCGCTCGTCTGGCCGCGACTGACGGTAGGCCCGCCGCGACGCCGGCCTTGACTGCGACGCACCCCCGAGTGCGGAGTAGCCCGGTGCGTGCCACAGGCCAACTGACCCTGCCATTTCCGCCGAGCCAGCGATTCGCCGCGGCGGATTTCCTGGAGGCGCCGTGCAACACGGCCGCGCTGACCTGGCTTGCCCGTACCCAGGACTGGCCGAACCGGCGGCTGGCGCTGTGGGGCGAGACAGGCAACGGCAAGACGCATCTGATGCACTTTTGGGCCGAGCGCGCCGGCGCCGTCCTGTGGCGCGGCCCGTCGCTGCATGGCCTGCCGGAGCTGCCCAAGCGCGGCGGCATCGCTCTCGACGAAGCCGATGCGACCGGGGACGAGACAGCCTTGCTGCATCTGCTGAACGCCGCGTGCGAGGCGGGCCTGCCCATGCTTCTCGCCGGCCGCACGCCGCCTTCACGCTGGCAGACGCACCTTCCCGACCTCGCCAGCCGCTTGCGGGCCATCACCGCCGTCGAGATCAGGGCACCGGACGATGAGCTGCTGCGGGCGCTGCTGATCCGGCTGGTCAAGCAGCGTCAACTCATCGTGTCGGAAACGGTGCATGAGTGGCTGCTGCGCCGCCTGCCTCGGACGCCGGCGGCACTGCGCGAGGCGGTGGCGCGGCTCGATGAAGCCGCGCTGGCCAGCGGTTCGGCCATCACAAGGGCGCTCGCCGCTGCGGTGCTGGCTGATATGATCGGCGCGTCCCCTGATTAAATTTCCGGATCAGCCGGGCCCTCTCGCGGGACGCCCGGCGTCTCCTGTAGGATCGTGGCCATGAACAAGTCGCCCGCACGTGCACTGCTGGCGCGCGGTGACGGCGCGGTGGACCTGCTTGCCCGCTCTCCTGCCACCGGGGCCGGTGAGGCGCCATCATCAGGCCCGCCCGCCATCGCGCCGGACAGCCCCGACCGCTTCATCAACCGGGAGCTCTCCTGGCTCGATTTCAACCACCGGGTGGTCGAGGAGGCGGAGAACGCTCGTCATCCGCTGCTGGAGCGGGTGCGCTTCGTCTCGATCAGCGCGTCCAACCTCGACGAGTTCTACTCGGTGCGTGTCGCCGGCCTGATCGGCCAGGCGAAGGCCGGCGTCACCGCGGTCTCGCCCGACGGGCGGACGCCGGCGCAGCAGCTCGCCGAGATCAAGCTCCGCGCCGAGGCATTGCTCGCCGAGCAGCAGCGGGTCTGGCGCGAGTTGCGCGGCCTGTTGCGCGAGGCCGGCATCGAGGTCTGCGAGCCCGAGTCGCTGTCCGCCGATGACGTAAAGTGGCTGGATGCCTGGTTCATGGAGCGGGTGTTCCCGGTGCTCACGCCGCTCGCCGTCGATCCGGCGCATCCGTTCCCGTTCATCCCCAACATGGGCCTCGTGATGGCCCTCCTGCTGCTCCGCGAGGAGGATGGCCAGGGCATGCGCGCCCTGCTGCCGCTGCCGAGCCAGGTCGAGCGGTTCATCCGGCTGCCGGGCGCAATCGGCGAGCCGATCCGCTTCGTGATGCTCGAGGACCTGCTCGACCTGTTCCTCGACCGGATGTTCCCGGGCTTCCGCGTGACCGGACAGGGGACGTTCCGCCTGATCCGCGATACCGACGTCGAGTTCGAGGAAGAGGCGGAAGATTTGGTTCGCTCTTACGAGAGTGCGCTGAAGCGTCGCCGTCGCGGCGTTGTCATCCATCTTGGCATGTGCGCCAGCATGCCTGAGGAGCTGCGTGCCCTGGTCGCGGCCGAGCTCGGCGCGAGCCCCGACGAGACGCACATCGCCAACGGCATCCTCGGCGTCGCGGACCTGCGCCAGCTCATCGTGGACGATCGGCCGGACCTGCTGTTTCCGCCATATACGCCGCGCTTTCCCGAGCGCATCCGCGACTTCGGCGGCGACTGCTTCGCGGCGATCCGGGCGAAGGACATCATCGTCCACCACCCGTTCGAGAGCTTCGACGTGGTGGTGCAGTTCCTCCGCCAGGCCGCGCAGGATCCCAATGTCATCGCGGTGAAGCAGACACTGTATCGCACCAGCCGCGACAGCCCGATCGTCAAGGCGTTGATCGAAGCCGCGGAGGCGGGAAAATTCGTCACCGCGGTGGTGGAACTGCGGGCGCGCTTCGATGAGGAGATGAACATCCGCCTGGCGCGAACGCTAGAAGCCGCCGGCGTGCAGGTTGTCTACGGGTTCGCGGAGCTGAAGACGCATGCCAAGCTGTCGCTCGTCGTGCGGCGCGAGGGCACCGGCGTGCGCTCCTATGCGCATTTCGGCACCGGCAACTACCATCCGATCACCGCGCGCATCTACACCGACCTGTCGTTCTTCACCACCGATCCCGACCTGACGCGCGACGCCGCAAGGCTGTTCAACTACATGACCGGCTATGCGCGGCCCGAGTTGATGGACGCCCTGGCGTTCAGCCCGCTGACGATGCGCACCGTGCTCGCCGACCTGATCAAGCGGGAGATCGCCTTTGCCCATGCCGGCAAGCCAGCCGGCATCTGGTTGAAGCTGAACGCGCTGGTCGACGAGACGCTGATCGACCTGTTGTACGAGGCGTCCCGCGCCGGCGTGAAGGTCATGGGCGTGGTGCGCGGCATATGCTGCCTGCGGCCTGGCGTCCCCGGCCTGTCGGAGAACATCCGCATCAAGTCCATTGTCGGACGGTTTCTAGAGCACAGCCGCATCTGCGTGTTCGGTAACGGCCACCCGCTGCCCAGCCCGCATGCGCGTATCTATATCAGCTCAGCCGACTGGATGGTGCGCAACATGGACTGGCGCGTGGAAACGCTGGTGCCGATCTACAATCCGACCGTGCATGCGCAGGTGCTGGACCAGATCATGGTGGTGAACCTCAAGGATTCGATGCAGTCCTGGGAGCTGCGTGGCGACGGTTCCTGGCGACGTGTTGCGCCTGGCAAGAAGCCGGTGTCCGCACACGATTACTTTATGACCAACCCGTCACTCTCCGGCCGAGGCTCGGCGTTGCACGGACCGGCGATTGCCTCGCCGCTTGCCAATCACCGCCGCCCCGACCGGGTCAACCAGGACTGACCGCATGCCGTACCAGCCGCCTGCCGACGCGCCACGCTGTGCGGTGGTCGATCTTGGATCGAACTCGGTCCGCCTCGTCGTCTACGAGGGGCACTGCCGCAATCCGGTGGCGATCTTCAACGAGAAGGCGGTGCTGCGGCTTGGCCGCGGGCTGCAGACCACCGGGCGGCTGAACGAGGAAGGGATGGGTCAGGCGCTCACCGTGATGCACCGCTACCACGCGGTGGCGCGGGCGATGGGCGCACATCCGTTCGAAGTGCTGGCCACCGCAGCGGTGCGCGACGCCAGAAACGGGCCGGACTTTGTCGCCCGGCTGCAATCCCGCATACCCGACGTGCCGATCCGCGTTCTGTCGGGCCTGGAGGAGGCGGAATACTCCGCGATGGGCGTGCTGTGCGGCATCCCGTCCGCGGATGGCATCCTGGCCGATATCGGCGGCGGATCGCTCGAACTCGTGCGGCTCGACAAGGGAACGCGCGGCGCGTCGCATACGCTGAGCCTCGGTGCGATCAGGCTGGCGGAACGGGCCGGCGGCGACCCGGTGCGCGCGCGGGCGATCGCCGATGCCGATCTTGCCACGGTGCCGTGGCTCGCCGAGGGGGCGAACCGCGACCTCTACCTGGTGGGCGGCGCTTGGCGTGCTCTGGCGCGCATCCACATGGCGCAGACCGGCTACCCGCTGCAGATGGTGCATCACTACACGATCGGCCGCGAGGAGGCGCGCGACCTGACCGGCGTGATAGCGGGCGCCGGACGCCGCGCGCTCGAGCGTCTGCCGGGGTTGTCGCGCCGGCGCATCGACGATCTGCCGTTTGCCGCCGTGACATTGCGTCGCGTGCTGCGTGCGACCGGCGTGCGGCGCGTGGTGTTCAGCGCCAGCGGCCTGCGCGAGGGCTGGTTCATGCAGCGCATGCCGGAGGAGATCAGCGCTCAGGACCCGCTGCTTGCCGCGGGGCGCGAACTCGCCGGGCGGCTCGGGCGTGATCCCGCTCTGCCGCCTGCCTTGCTCGCCTGGACCGATCCGTTGTTTCCGCAGGAAGCGGCGGAGGCGCGCCGCCTGCGCGAGGCGGCATGCTGGATGTCCGATATCGGCAGCCACGACCATCCGGAGTTCCGTGCCGAGCAGGCTTTCCTGCGCGTGCTGCGCCAGCCCGGCATCGGGTTGGACCATCACGCACGCGCGTTCCTCGCGCTGGCGATCGCGATGCGGTACGAGGTGGATACTGATGCGATGTTCCTGCGCCCGGCACGGTTGCTGCTGGATGTGTCCAGCACCCATCGGGCGGAGGTGCTCGGCGTCGCATTGCGCCTTGCCTATACGCTGTCCGCGGGCACGCCGGACCTGCTGACCGGCACGGGTCTGCGGCTGTCGGGCAGCCGCCTGATCCTGCGCCTGGAGGAGGATAGCGGCGTGTTCGCCGGCGAGAGCGTGATGCGCCGGCTCGACCGGCTGGCGCAGGCGGTGGGCCTGGATGCCGCGACGGAAACGGCGCGGGAACGCGCGGCGTGACAGCGATCCAATGATACGGGCTGCCACGGCGGCTGATGCCGAGCCGGTGCGCAGCGTCGTCGACGCGGCATACGGTCATTACATCGCGCGCATCGGCAAGCCGCCCGGGCCGATGCTGGACGATTACGCGAAGCGTATTGCCGACCAGCAGACCTGGGTGCTGGTGGACAACGGCCGGATCGTCGGGATCCTTGTGCTCGAGCAGAGACCGCTTGGATTGCTGCTCGACAATATCGCCGTGCTGCCCGACAGCCAGGGGAAGGGGTTCGGCCGCGCGCTGATCGGGTTCGCCGAAGCCGAGGCGCGCCGGCGCGGCTTCGACGAAATCCATCTCTACACGCACGCATTGATGAGCGAGAACATCGCGCTCTATCGGCGCGTCGGTTTCGTCGAGACGCATCGGGTGAACGAAAAGGGCTACGACCGGGTCTACATGACCAGGCGCCTGTGAACAGGGCGGAATCCGTGGCCACGCCGGCAGCGTGGCGCGCGGCCGAGGCAGTGGGGCATGATCGAGTGGCCGCCTCCCGCGTTGCCCCTTGGCCTTTTGCTGAGGATCGGCTATCGGCGGGGCATCCATGAACCATGTCATGCAAAGTCGCCTGCCCCCCCTCGAACGGGCGAACGTGCTCGATCTCAAGGGGGACATGTCGCTGGCAGCCGGAAATCGGCTGGCGATGCGCGACTTAGCCGATGGGCTGCGCCTGTGGCACCTCGCCTGGACGCTCGGCTGGCTGGATATCCGCCTGCGCTATCGCGGCTCGATCCTCGGGCCGTTCTGGCTCACGCTATCGACTGCGGTGATGGTGGGATCACTCGGTTTTCTCTACTCCACCCTGTTCCATACGGACGTGCACGAATATCTGCCGTTCCTGGCCTTGTCTCAGGTGTTGTGGACCTTCCTCAACACGCTGGTGATGGAGGCATGCACCTGCTTCACTTCGGCGGAAGGCATGATCCGCGCGGTTCGCATGCCACTCTCGCTGCACGCGTTGCGTCTGCTGGTCCGCAACGTGCTGGTGCTGGCGCACAACGTCGTCGTGATCGTGGGGGTGGATATCATCTTTTCGGTCTGGCCGGGGTGGCATGCGATACTGGCGCTGCCAGGTTTCGCGATATGGGGCGTCGATGCAGTGGCGGTGGCCCTGCTTCTGGGGGCGTTCTGCGCGCGTTTCCGCGATATCGGACCGATTGTCGGCAGCGTGATGATGATTGCCTTCTTCCTGACGCCGGTGATCTGGCAGCCGGAGCAGCTCGGGCCGAACGCGGTGCTGCTGCCGTTCAATCCGTTCTATGCGCTGCTCGAGATTGTGCGTGCTCCTTTGCTCGGGCACACGCCGTCGGTTGATACCTGGCTCGCAGCCATGCTCTACAGCGTTGCCTTGTGCGGCGTGTCCTGGGCACTGTTCGTGCGGGCACGCGGCCGCGTGGCGTTCTGGATCTAGCCATGGTTCGCGACGCGCGTATCAGCATCGCCGGTGTATCGGTATATTTCCCACTGTATCACGGCAACAGCCGCAGTCTGAAAAAGACGGTGGTGGCGGCTGCATCCGGCCGACTCGGCCAGGACAAGCAGTCACGTGTTGTGGTGGAGGCGCTGCGGGACATCTCGTTCACTCTCACCAGTGGTGACCGGCTGGGGTTGATCGGTGCGAACGGCGCGGGCAAGACGACCCTGCTGCGTACTCTCGCGGGCATCTATGAGCCGGTGATGGGGCGGGTGCGGGTGCAAGGGAGCCTGAGCGCGCTGCTCGATACCAGCCTTGGGATGAACATCGACTGCACCGGCCGCGAGAACATCATGCTGCGCGGCCTCTATAACGGTCTGTCCCGCTCCGATCTGCCACGCCTGCAAGAGGATGTCGCCGAGTTTGCCGGGCTGGGCGACTTCATCGACCTGCCGCTGCGGACCTACTCGTCCGGCATGATGGTGCGGCTGGGGTTTGCCATGGCTACCGCGATCCGGCCGCAGATTCTGCTGATGGACGAATGGTTCCTCGCCGGTGACGCCGAGTTCATGGAGCGCGCGCAGAAAAGGCTGGAGGACATGGTGCGCGGCGCCGAAATCCTGGTGCTGTCGACGCATCAGACCGCCGTGGTGCAGGACTGGTGCACACGCGTGCTGTGGCTCGATCAGGGGCGCATCCGGGAGGACGGCGCGCCCGAGACGGTGTTGGCGAGCTATCTGGGGCACCCGGTACGGCCGAAGGAAGCCGTGCAGGGCTGACGGCGGGACGACCGCGCTATCCGGCAGCGAATATTCCCAGGATCTTGTAGCCAAGCTGCAGCGCATGCAGCCTGTCGGCGTTCAGTGCTGCGCCGGTCGCGTCGGGGCGCAGCCGCCGAATGCAATCTTCGATCGCCGCGTCCCCGAAGACCGCGATGCGGTCCATCTCGCTGATCACTGTTTCGACCAACAGCGGACTGAATCCCTCAGCCTCCGCCATGCGGGTCAGCGTAACCGGCGTGAAGTAGGTCCAGTGGCCGGGGCAGACTGTCGAGCTGGCAGCCCCTTCCAGCCGAACCAGCAGACTGTCCCAGTTGGGCACCTGCAGAAGAAGCCGCCCGCCCGGTGCCAGATGATCGCGCAGAACGCGCAGGAAGTCGCGCGGCGTGGCGAAGTGCTCGAGTACGTCGAGTGCGGCGACCACCTCGAAATGCCCCGTGCCTTGCGGTAGGTCCCGCGGGAAATAACCCTCGGTCACGTTCGCGCCGCGCTCACGCGCCACAGCGGCGGCGGCAGCGCCCGGTTCTACGCCAAGAGCGCTCCACCCGCGCTTCATCGCTTCGACCAGCAGCGTTCCTGTGCCGCAGCCGACTTCAAGCAGTGATCCCGTGGTGGCGCCGGTGGCGTGGAGCCGGTCGAGATAGTATTGCGCGCGTGCCGTCTCCAGCTCGAGATACGGTCCCGAACATCGCAAGCGCATCGCTGCGATGTCGAGCTCGGAGGCACGGTAGCGGTCGGCATCGACCGCCTCATTCATCACCTGGCGTGAATAGGTGAGCCCGCAGCGCGGGCATTCGATCAGATCGAGCCCGTGCGCTTGCAGAACGGGGGGTACGCCGGACGCAGGTGCATCGCAGCCGGGGCAGTCGCGTTCGCGATATTCGGTGGATGCGGTCGGCGCCGCGGCAGCAATGACAGCGCGTTCCTGCTTGCGAAATCGGGCATAGGTATCGGCCAGCCGATCCCGCATGCCATGGATAAGCGCCGCATCGAAGCGGCTACGCGGATCGGCCTGGCTCATGATCCAGGCCCACCAAGACGGCGTAGCCGCCGGACCACTCCACTTGCACGGCCCAACAGAGAACTGGTGGCCGATGGGCGCATCCGGGCCTGATCCACGGCAATTGTCAGGTCAGCGGCGAGCCGCCGTGCGAACTCGGTCGGATCCCCCCATTGTCTGGCCAACATCAGGCTTGCAGCGCACGCGACATCGTAGGCCGCCTTGTCCTCCAGCAGTCGCACTGTGCATGCGACGAAGCCGTCCCAGTCCTGTGCGACCAGAGCCGTGTCACGCTGTTTTTCCATCGCGGGCATCTCGCTGCTGCGCAGCGTTACCACTGGACGTCCCTTCGCGATCGTCGCACGGCATGATTCGCCGCCCTGCAATGGCCAGGTGTCGAGAAAAATGTCGAGCAGCCGGTCCCAGGTATGTCCAGGCACGTAGCGTGCCTCAACATGGATTCGGTTGCCAACCGGGCTGTTGGCGGCGAACGCCCGGATCAGGGCCGGATCGCCGGTTCCTCCGGTGACGAACGCCGCATCGGGACAGCGCAGCAGAATGCGTTCCACGGCTTTCAGGTAGGGCTCCGTGATCTTCACCAGCCGGCCGTAGCAGCCGATCAGGCGATGGTTCCGTGGCAATGCCGCCCGCTCGCGCTCGAGCTCCACTGCGTCCTGCGGTGGGTCGAGCGCCGCCAGATCCCAGGGGCACAGGAAGTCAAAAATCGCCGCGTCCCCCCACCCGGCGATTGCCGGATCGATCCCGAAGCTGTTGAACACAGCATCGAGATTCCGCACCGGCCAGGCGGGCATGCCAGCCTGGAGCAGAATTTGCACTGGGGCGATCCTTCGCGAGAACAGCGCGGTCGGAATCGCGTTGTTCATATCCGAGATCACGATGGTCGGCTGATCGCGCCTGGCACGCTGCTCGATTGCAGCAATCATCGCCGAGTGCGTGCCCGCGGCAAGATGGTGGCAGACAGCCCCTTGTTCGCGCAGTACGCTGAGGAATCCCTCGCCTGCGAATCGCCACGCATAGACCAGCAGGTCGAAACCCGACTGCTGTCGCAGCAGGGCAGGCGCCACGTGGCGCAACGCAACGCTCATCGGATCGCCTGCGTCGGCGAACATGGCGAGCCAGGCGACACGGATCCGCTGCCCCGGCGATGGCAAGACCTGTTGCGGCCACCGTGCACGAGTACGCGCAAATCCGGCTGCTGCCTTTCGCATGACCGGAAGGGTACGCACACACTGTTCGATACTGCTGCCGTTGAAGCACCAGACAAGGAAAAAGAAGAAGTCGAACAGCTCACACAATACATCAAGGTCGGGTTGATCAATGCTGTTCCATCGGGTGATCGCCACACTCAATGGTTCATACAGCGTGACGGCGCGGGGATCCCATTTCCAGTAATAATAGGCAAAGGCGTGAGCCAGACCGGCGCGGTAGGCAGCCAGGTCCGGCACATCGGCGGGCTCGAGATCGAGCAATGCCGTCAGGTCACGTGCGAACGGTGCATGGTCTGCCAATACGGCATCACCGCCCTGGCGCTGGATGGCAGCGATCAGTTCAGTTGCCGAGCGTGCGACAGCGGAAGTCACCGATAATACGCCAGGTCGCGCCGTTCGCTGTCGGTCAGCGGCTCCGCGGCGAGGTCCGCGAAGTATGGCATGCCGTCGCGAATCGTGTATGACCGACCCTGTCGACCGGGCGCCTTCAGCTCCCCGCTGACAATCTCCCCGCCATCCGTCAACTCCGGGACGGCGGTGAGGATCCCGCCGCTGTGCGGGCAACGGTAGATTGCACTGCTTTCGATCCGCACGATCCAGCTCCACACACTGATCGGCCCGGCTTGACGCTGCCTGGCCGACGCGGCTTGTATCCCCGAACGGCCTGATCGGCCAATCCGCTGCCGTCATCGACAAGGACACCGAACTCGGACGGCCATTCGACGACCACCCATAGGGAGCGAGTTTCGTGGCCCCCAAGGTTGCACCTTCAGCGGACGGGCCCGACAAGATTCCGTTCGGCCGCCCGGCCATCGTCGGGCGCGAGCTCTACTACATCGCCCAGGCGATCCAGAACGGCACCATCTCGGGTGGCGGCCCCTTCACGCGCCGGTGCGAGCAATGGCTGGAGGAGCGTCTTCCCGCCCACCGCGCCCTGCTCACCCATTCCTGTACCGCCGCACTGGAGATGGCGGCGATCCTGGCGGGGGTCGGGCCGGGAGACGAAGTGATCATGCCGTCCTTCACCTTCTCGTCCACCGCCACCGCCTTTGTGCTGCGTGGCGCGACTCCGGTCTTTGTGGACGTCAGGGCCGACACGCTGAACATCGACGAACGCCTGATCGAGGCGGCCATCACGCCTCGCACGCGGGCGATCGTTCCGGTGCACTATGCCGGCCTGGCCTGCGCGATGGATGCGATCTGCACCATCGCCGCGCGTCATGATCTCTTGGTGATCGAGGACGCGGCGCAGGCGCATTTGTCCCATTACGGCGATCGTGCCCTCGGCACCATCGGTCATATGGGTTGCCTGTCCTTTCATGAGACCAAGAATATCATCTCCGGCGAGGGTGGCGCGTTGATCGTGAATGACCCTCGCTTCGTCGAGCGCGCGGAGATCGTGCGCGAAAAGGGAACCGATCGAAGCCGCTTCTTCCGGGGGCAGGTCGACAAATACACCTGGCAGGATATCGGCTCGTCGTACTGTCCGGGAGAGATCATCAGTGCCTTCCTGTACGGCCAATTCGAGCATGCCGAAGCGATCTGCGCCCGTCGCCGCGCGCTATACGATCGCTACCGCGTCGGCCTGCAGCCACTGGCCAGCAGCGGCGACATCGTCATTCCGGCGGCCACCGGCGCGGAGGCGAATGGCCATATCTTCTGGCTGCTGACGCCTGACGAGGACACGCGCGGGGAGCTGATCGCTTCTCTCTCGCGCGAGGAGATCAATGCCGTGTTCCACTACGTGCCGCTGCATTCCTCGCCAGCCGGAAAGCGCTTCGGCCGCGCTGCTGCGGACCTGCCAGTGACCGAGACCGTAGCCGCCCAACTGCTGCGCTTGCCGCTCTATCTTGAGATGACCGATGCGGACGTAGATCGTGTGATCCAGGCGGTCGGCGCCTTCTTCGGCCGGAACATCTGACCGCAGGTGCCGCGTCGGGTCGCCATCATCCAGTCGAGCTACATTCCCTGGCGTGGCTATTTTGCCATCATCGCGCGCTGCGATGCGTTCATCTTCCTTGACAGCGTGCAGTTCACCCGCCGCGACTGGCGCACGCGGAACCGTATCAAGACGGCGAACGGACCAGTCTGGTTGTCGATCCCGGTGCGCCAGCGCGGCAACTATCACGCACCTATCGACGCGATCGAAGTGGCCGATCATGACTGGTCGCAACGGCATCTGCGCAGCATCGAGGCCAACTACCGGCGTGCCACCGGCTTCGCATCGGCCTTTCCGGCATTGCAGGCGGCCTATGCGGCGGTGGCCGGCGAATCGCGCCTCTCCGTGATCAACCAGACTCTCGTCCACGCCTTGTGCCACATGCTCGACATCCGGACACCGCTGCAACGCGACAGCGATCTGCTGCCCCGCACAGCACTTGCCGAGATGGATCCAACCGACCGTCTGGTGGCGCTCGCGCAGGCGGCGGGGGCAGATGAATATCTCTCCGGCCCCTCCGCGCGCGCCTACCTGGATACCGACCGGTTCGTGGCGGCCGGCGTGCAGGTCGCCTGGATGGACTACGCGGTGCTGCCGGCGTACCCGCAGCCCTGGGGAGATTTCGAGCCTGCGGTGTCGGTGGTGGACGCACTGCTCAATCTGGGTCCAAGCCAGGCACGCGAGACGCTGGATGGATAATGCACGCTGCCGGATCTGTGGCATGCGTGGCGCGCAGCCGATCGCCGCGCCTCGCCGGATCGGCATGCTGAGCGACGGTTCGCTGGTGGGCGTCCCTGTTGCCCGTCTCTCCTGCCGCGGTTGTGGCACCGCCTGGCTGCCACAGCGCTTGGCCAGGCGGCTCCCGATCCGGCTGTTCGGCGCTGGCTACACGCTGAATGCGGCCCCTCCGACCCGCGCCGATGAAATCCGCCAACAGGGCCACGCCGAGCGAATCGCTCGGCTGTGCCTGTTGGCTGGTCCGGCCTCGATGCTCAACATCGGCTGCGGCAACGGGGCTTTGTTGCTGGCACTGGGCCGGCTCTGGCCGAACGCCAGACTAGCCGGCGTAGAGCCGGCCCCTGGTGCCGCCGCCTCCGCCCGCGCCGCTGGCCTGTCGGTCGCCCCGGCACTGATGCCCGGCCACTTGGCCGAGCTGGTTGTGTCCGTGAACGTGATCGAGCACGTCGCCGACCCGCTTGCCTTCTTGCGTGCCTTGCGTCGCGCTGTCGTGCCGGGTGGCGCCGCCGTGGTGATTTGCCCGGATGGGACCACGCCCTGGCTCGAATTGTTGATGTCCGACCATCGGTGGTCGTTCACTCCGGACGCGCTGGCTACGCTGGCGCGGCAGGCGGGGTTCGCGGTGGTCGCAGTCGAACCAGCAAGGGCCGGGTTTCAGGCAATCGTCATGCGGCCGGCTGCCTTGCACCTTGGCCAGCCGCGGCGGCGCGTGTCCCAACCGGGCCTGGCAGCGGCGCGCCGGCACTATATGGCAAGCTGGCGGCGGCTGGACGCCGTGCTGACATCACGCGGTACCGCCGGTCGTCGCCTGATCTGCTTCGGCGTCGGGGAGACAGCGAGGTTGGTTCGGGCCTATGCGCCGCGCACGTGGCAACGCGTCGCAGCAGTCACCGCCGACGACCCAAAGGAGGCGGCGCAGGGGGCGAGCGCTTTGGGTAAACCAATGGTCGCTCTGGAAGATGTCGGCTTGATGACGGACGAGGTACTGCTTGCCGTGCGGCCGCAGGCGCAGGCAGCGCTCGCGGCTCGCCTGGCGGCAAGCTCATATCGTGTGCTGTACTGGCAGGATCTGGTGGCCGCATGACCGAGCCCCCGCGAAGCTACGGCATAACCCAAAATGCCGCGCCACCCACCAACGCCGACGCGGCCCTGGCGCTCGCGCTGGAGGAGATCGACCGCATTGGATTCACTCTGCTCGGCGACATGCTTGCCCCGCCATTGGTCGCACGCTTGCGCGATGCGCTGGACCGCATCCTGAGCGCTCAGATCGCGCGCTTCGGCGGTGAAGCCGCCCTGGCCGAGATCGGCGACACCGCCACCGCGCGCGCGCTGCTGGAGGAGGACGACATTTTCCTGGAGCTGCTGCGGCTGCCGCGGCTGGAGGCGATCGTGGAGGCGCTGCTAGGGCCGGCTGCTCTGGTCATGCAGCAGAACGGCATCGTCATGCCGGGCGGCGCCGCCGACCACGCGCAGCAGTCATGGCACCGCGACCTGCCATACCAGTCCTGGGTGGCGACCAAGCCACTCGCACTCGGCGCCTTGCTGGCACTCGATCCTTTCACCGCTGAGAGCGGCGCCACCTGGTTCCTGCCCGGCTCGCATCGGCACGAGCGATTTCCCAGTGCCGAATTCGTCGCGCGCTGGCAGACCCAGGCGCTGGCTCCGGCTGGCTCCATCGTGGTGTTCGACGCGATGACGTTCCATTGCGGCGGGGTGAACCGAGGCAGTGCGCCGCGGCGAGCGGTGAACACGGTGTTCGCAATTCCTCTGCTGTCCCAGCAGGTGGCGTTCATCGCGAAGCCGGGCATGGACGTCGGGCTGCGTCGCCGTCTTGGGCTGGACTATCAGCCGGCCCGATCCACCGATGATTGGCGCGAACGCCGCCGGGCGCGCCTGCGGGGCGACGCCACATGAGCCGTTCCACGCTGTCGGACATCCACACAGCGGTTGCGGCCTACTATGACGCGGCGCTGGCTGCGCACGGCCCGACGGCGCGGGGGGTGGATTGGCGCGACGACAGGTCGCACCGCCTGCGCCACGCCCAGTTCCTGCGCCTGATCGAGGACGATCCGGATGCCTCGGTGATCGACCTGGGCTGTGGCTATGGCGACTTTCTCACCGCCCTGCGGGCGCGAAATCATCGCGGCCACTACCTGGGATGCGACGTGGCCCCTGGCATGATCGCCGCCGCGCGCGCCCTGCACGGCGAAGGCGAGGATCGGGCATGGCAGCTTGGAGCCGAGCCAGACTCGGTCGCGGACTATGCGGTTGCCAGCGGCATCCTGAACGTGCGGCGCGGCGTCGAACCGGCAACCTGGCAGGACTACGTGGACGGGGTGATCAAGACCCTCGCGACACATTCCCGGCGCGGTTTCGGCTTCAACATGCTCACGACCTGGTCGGATCCGGAGAAGCGGCGCCCGGACCTGCACTACGCTGATCCGGTCGCCATGCTGGCGCTTTGCCTGCAACGGTACGGGCGACACGTTGCATTGTTGCAGGACTACGGCCTGTGGGAGTTCACCGTCTTGGTGCGTCACTCCTCCCAGACCGCCAACCCGAAGCCGGTGGCGCCGTAACCGGCGCCATTGTAGAGCAGCCACTGCCGTCCGGCTGCTTCGAACACACCGGGATAAGTCAGCTCGTTGCCTTCCCAGGTGCCTGGCTCCGGCGTGAGCCCGGCCGCCGCATCATCCCGCACCCAGTTTTGCCAATCCGTGGAGTTGGCGAAGCCGAGGCGATAGGCGCCGCGACCGCGGCAGGCGAACCACATTCGCAGGCCACCGTCAGAGACCATGACGGTCGGCCGTACCACGGCGATCTGGTCACCTTCGGGGCGGACAACCGGCTCGGCATCACGCCGCCAGACAATCCCGTCCGTGCTTCGCGCGGCCCGAATGGCGTGCAGCATGTCGGTCTTTTCTGCTCCCCACGCCAGGTTGGTACCGTACCACATGTGCCAGTCGTGCTGCCCGCGCCGGAGCACCCATGGATAGGACAGGGTGAATGGGTCGACCGGATCGCGATCCATGATCGGCCCCATGGAAAAGCGATCGAAGCGTCCGGCGCGGGTATCGCCGATCGCAAGCCCGATCGCGTTGCGCCATGGCACGGAGCCACCGACATTCCAGCCCATGTAGTAGAGACGGTCGCCGTCAGCATCGGGCACCACGCAGCCGACGCCGATCCCCGCATCGTCGAATGCCCCGAGCGTGCCGGGAGTAATAACTGGCACCCGTGCCACCTCCAACACGCGCGGCATTTCGGCCAGTCGCAGCAGCAAGGTGCCGACGGAGGAATGGTTCGCCTTGTCGCGGCCACTGAAGAAGACCCGCACGATATCGTTTTCCAGCGGCACGGCGACCGGCAGCGCGGCATGCGTTGCGAGCTGCGGTTGCGATCCGTCAGGCCGATACACCAGCCCTAAACGATGCCATGCCATGCGCGATCAGATATGTCGCAGCCGGTGGCTCGGCACTTTCGAGATCTCCGTCGCGCCGGGCGACAGCACCGCGCCGTCCGGAATATCCTTCAGCACCAGTGATCCAGCCCCCAGCACGCAATCCGCGCCAATGCGGATATGATCGCGGATCGTCACATTGACCCCGACAAAGCAGCGCGGACCGATGCTGACGCCGCCCGAGACGACAACATGTGAAGCGATGAAGGTGTCTTCGGCGATCTCGCTGTGGTGCCCGATATGGTTGCCGCTCCACAACGTCACATTGCGACCGATGCGCGCAAACGGCTGGATCGTGTTGTCCTCCAGGATGAACTGGTTCTCATCCGGCGTGAATGTGCTGAAGCGGGTCGCCCGCGAGCTGACATAATGCGCGATGGCGTAGCCCTTGGCCTTCCCCGCGTCGACCCGCGCCCGTCGCAACTTGTTGAGTCCCGTGTAGCTGACGGCGACGAACAGGTCGTGCGTCGCAGGAGGGAATTCCGCCTCCAGCTGCTCGAACGGCACCAATGGACGACCGAGCCAGGATTCCTCGGTACGATAGGCGGCATCCACCGTGAAGGCGACCACGCGGCGGCCTGCGTCCTCACGAAAATAGAGATCGGCAAGCTCCGCGATCGGCCCCGTACCGAAAATCACCAGGTCCTTCACGCGTCACCTCCCGGAGTCGCTTGCGCGCGGTGCCGCTGCATCATCGGCAGGCTAGCCCACGGGGAACAGCCGAGCCAGGGGCCGAGGTGGCCGGCGGATGCTGCCCGAGCCTTGATCCAAGCGCGGCGCGAGCCTATCCGAAATTCATGATCAGGCCCGTCCATGTGCCTCACAGCGAAGACAATTAGCCCGTTATGCGATTGATCCTTGCCGACCCGGGGTTGGCGGGGCAAGCCGGGCACCATCAGGGGTACTCGCAGGCATTGATTTCGGCCGCCCGGCGCCGTGGCCTCGCCACGCTTGTGTTGGCCCATCGGGACTTTGCCGATAGCAGTTCCGAGGCGTGCGCCCCCTGTATGCCGGTTTTTGGCGCCCGCTACCGAGCCGGTGGAGTCGGCGGCGCTCTGCACCCCCTGCTGTTCGGCGCGTCGGCTCTGCTGCCGGCCACGATCAGCGCCGCCGCGGCCGCGCTGCTCCGTCGCACCGGCCGGCTGCTGCGTCCTGCCCGTGCCGACAGTTTCGGCCAGGAGCTGGCCTCCGCGCTGGCCGATCTCGGACGGACCGATGCCGATTTTCTTGTCCTGCCTAGCGTCTCGTCGGCCAATCTCGCCGGGCTCGCGGATGCGCTCGATCCAGCCGCCATCGAGGCTGTGGCAGTCGTGCTGCGGCGCCTTCCGGAGGAGATGGACGGAACCGATCCCGGCCCGGTGCCCATCGCCGCCATTCTCCAGCTTCTTTCGCGGCACTTTGGCAGCAAGCTCAGACTGTTCGCCGACACCGTGCCGCTTGCGGCGCTTTGGTCCCAACTCCTTGAACTTCCGGTGGTCCCGGTGCCGCTGCCCATCGTGGTGCCGCCCGTGCAGGACCGGCCTCCGCCCGCTACCCCCCACCTCGTGTTTGCTGGCGGCGCACGCGCCGAGAAGGGTTATCACCTGCTGCCGGAGCTGGTCGCGCGTTTGAACTTCCGTGCCAGGTTCACCATTCACAGCGGACCGGTCGGGAGGGGCAGCGATCCATCGGTCCAGCAGGCGCATCGCAGCCTGCAAAGTCGTGCCGGACCGACCCTTCAACTCTTCGAGCGTGCTCTGGGCCAGGACGAATATCTCGACCTGATCGTGTCTGGCGATCTACTGTTGCTGCCCTACGATCCGGGCGCCTATGGGGAACGCAGCAGCGGCGTGCTGGCCGAGGCCCGTGCCCTGGGGGTTCCCGCCATCGTGCCGCGCGGATGCTGGATGGAGGATGCGGCCGGGCCGGCGCGGGATTTCGCCTTCGACTACCCGCGCGGCCTCGCAGACAGTGTCGAGCGCGCACTCGGCAGCCTGGGGCCGCTCACCGCGGCAACCCGCCAGGCTGCACCTGAATGGCGCAGCGTCCATAACCCGGAGGCGCTGCTGGAGGTCCTGCTGCGGCCGCCGGCGAGCTTGTAAGGCCTGGAAGCTATCTATATGCAAAACTCGAACTGGCGATTCGGTCCGTGGGCCGACCAAGGGAACGCATGCATTTTCTGGTGACCGGCGGGGCTGGCTATATCGGCTCCACGCTTGTGCCGACGCTTCTGCAACGTGGCCATCGGGTTACGGTGCTGGATACCTTCGCCGCCGGCGATGCCTGTCTCGCGCAGTGCTGCCGCTACGAAACATTCGAGCCGGTGCGTGGCGACGCCCGCGACATGCGGGTGGTTGAACCGCTGCTGAAGCAGGCCGACGCGGTGATCCCGCTGGCCGCCCTGGTCGGCGCACCGCTCTGCGCCCGTGACGAGATCGGCGCCGTCAGCCTGAACCGTGACGCAGTCGCCAATCTCGCCAAACGTGTCTCGCGCGAGCAGCTTGTCATCTATCCGACCACCAACAGCGGCTATGGCGTCGGTGATGCGAATTCGTATTGCACCGAAGAGTCGCCGCTGCGGCCGGTTTCGTTATATGGCCGCACCAAGGTCGAGGCCGAGCAGGCGGTGTTGGAAACGTCCCGGGGCGTCTCGCTGCGTCTTGCCACGGTGTTCGGCATGTCGCCCCGCATGCGGCTCGATCTGCTGGTCAATGACTTCACCTGGCGCGCGGTGACCGACCGGGCGGTGGTGCTGTTCGAGGCGCATTTCCGCCGCAACTACATCCATGTGCGGGATGTGGTGAAGGCGTTCCTGCATGCCGCGGAGAACTATGCCACGATGCGTGGCGAGCCGTTCAACGTCGGCCTGTCCGAGGCGAATCTCACCAAGGCGCAGCTCTGCGAGCGCATCGCACGCCACGTGCCCGGCTTCGTCTGGATGGAAGCCCCGGTCGGCGAAGACCCCGACAAGCGCGACTACCTCGTGTCCAATGAGAAGCTTGAGAAGACCGGTTGGCGCCCCGACGTGTCGCTGGATGCCGGCATCCTGGAGCTGGTGAAGGGGTTTCGCATGTTGCGCAACAGCCGCTTCGCCAATGTCTGAGCGGCTGATCGTTCCCCCACCGGGGCAAATGCTCGACATGGAGTGCCGATGCTGTGGCGGGCGACGCGTCGAGCTGGTGATCGATCTGGGCGACCAGCCGCACTGCAACCGTCTCGTGCATCCTGATCTGCCTGCGGGCACCGAGCCTGCCTATCCGCTGCGTCTCGGCTTTTGCCGCGACTGCACGATGGTGCAGATCGACCACACCATCCCGAAGGAATCGATGTTCACCGAATACCCTTACGTATCGGGGACAACGAAGACACTGCCGGAGCATTTCCACCAGACTGCGGCGCGCATCGAAGCTGCCTATGGGCTCGGGCCGCGCGACCTCGTGGTGGATATCGGCAGCAACGACGGAACCTGGCTCAGGCAGTACGCACCGTTTGGCTGTCGTGTCCTGGGGGTGGAAGCGGCGGCCAACGTGGCGCGGATCGCCCATGACGCGGGCGTGCCGACCTGGAACCGATTCTTCAACGAGGACTGCGCGCGTGACATTCTGCAGGAGCACGGTCCGGCCAAGGTGATCACCGCGGCGGGCGTGTTTTTTCACCTTGAGGAACTGCACAGCGTCGTGCGCGGGATCGAGGCGCTTCTGGCAGACGATGGGGTCTTCGTCGTGCAGGCGATCTACCTCGGCGGCATGGTGGAGAACACCGCGTTCGATCAGATCTATCACGAACACCTGTGCTACTACACGCTGCGCTCGCTTTCGGCGCTGCTGGCACGCCATGGCCTGGAAGTGTTCGATGCCAGCCTGGTGCCGATCCATGGCGGATCGATCGAGGCGCACGTCGCCCGTAAGGGTGTGCGCCGCGTGCGGGAGTCGGTGCATCGGCTGCAGGCAGCCGAGGCGGCGAAGGGGTTCGGCAGCATCGATACCTATCGCCGCTTTGCCGGGAATGTGCTGTCGCTGCGCAACCGGCTGCTCACGCTGCTTGCCGAGTATCGTGAAGCGGGCCGATCGGTCTGGGCCTATGGCGCGCCTGCGAAGGGTGCCACGCTGCTCAACAGCTTCGGCATCGGCCCGCAACTCGTGCAGAAGGCCGTGGAGAAGAATCCGATGAAAATCGGCTTGGCAATTCCCGGCGCACGGATACCGATCGAGGATGAGGCAGGTCAGCGGCCGGATGCCTATCTCGTGCTCGCCTGGAACTTCATCGACGAATTCGTACGGAAGGAACGGGACTGGCTGTCCTCCGGTGGTCAGTTCATCGTGCCGATTCCCGAAGTGAAGGTCATCGGAGCGAAATCGCTTGCATGAGCCTGCCTGACGCCGTCGTCCTGTTCGGCGCCAGTGGCTTCGTCGGTCGCAACATCGTCGAGGCGCTGCGTGGCCGCCTGGAATGCCTGGTCGGAGTCAACACGTCCGGCCGAGCGGTGGACGGCTGCACTCGCACGGTCGCTGTTTCGGCCATTGACGAGATCCCCGCGCTGCCGCGTCGAACGCTCGTCATCCACGTCGCGGCCTTCCGCTACTTCGCCTCACGTTTCGCCCGCCAGCAGGCGGACATCGTCTCGATCAATATCGACCTCACCAATCTGGTGTATCGCTTCGCGCTGGCACGCGGCATCAGCGAGTTGCGCGTTGCCAGCAGTTCGGCCGTCTATCCCGCCGCGTGGCCAGTGCTGGACGATGGCGCGCCGATCGACCTCAACCTGTGGCCGCACGAGGGCGAAGCGGCCTATGCCTGGTCGAAGCGCTGGGGCGAGCTCGCCGCCGAGCTTTGGCGCAGGTGCGCTGGTGTCAACACGATCAGCTTCCGCCTGACGAACCCGTACGGGCCATACGATACCTCGGACGAGAGCGAGGCGCATGTTGCCACGGCCTTCGCAATCCGCGCGCTTGGCACTGCGCCCGAATTCGAGGTCCGCGGTGATCCGGCCGCCGAACGCGACTTCGTATTCGCCGGCGACGTCGCCGCGACGTTCGTCGCGTCACTGTCACTGGAAGGCGTGACCGATGCGGTGAATTGCGCGGCCGGTCAGACCACCCGGATCGACGATCTGGCCCGCGCCGCCATGCGGGCCGCCGGGCGCGAACGCGAGCTGCGCACGCATCCGCCGCCACCTGGGGCCAATCCAGGCGTGAAGATCAGGCGCGCCACCGCGGCCCGGTTGCGCGCATTGCTGCCCGGCCTGCCGCCATTCCGTTCCCTGGAGGACGGTATGTGGGAAACCGTGGCATGGTATCGCGATGCCCTACACTGATTCGCTCACGATCGTGCTGGGAGCCGATGGTTTCGTCGGCCGCCACCTCGTCGCGACCTGGCGCGCAAGGGGCTGGCCGGTCTATCCCGTCGGGCGCGCCGCCGGCGATTTCACCGATCCGGACATGCCGGACGCCGTGCTGCGCGAGGCTCCGAAGGCCGCACGCATCCTACACGCCGTGACCAGGCAGCGCACCGGTGCCATCCAGTACGAGCTGCAAGGCGAGCTGCTGCGCGACAATGCCCGCATTCACTTGAACGTGATGGAGGCTTGGCGTCGGCATCAGCCAGAGGCGAAGCTGGTGTCGCTCGGCAGCTCCTGCATCTATCCGGAATCGGACAGCCCCATTCCGGAGAGCGCCTTTCGCTCCGGCCAGCCGCATCCCTCGGTGCGCGGCTACGCCCTGGCTAAGGAGGTCCTGGTCGTTGGATGCGAAACCTATGCGTCCCAGTATGGACTCCGATGGCTGCATTGCGTGCTGGCAACGATGTTCGGCCCTGGCGCACACATCGAGACCCACCGCAGCCACTTCATGGCCGCGCTGATCGCTCGTGCCGCGGCAGCCAGACGCGCAGGCGCCTGGGAGTTCGAGGTCTGGGGAAATCCCGATACGGTGCGCGATCTTCTCTATGTCACGGACCAGATCGATGCGATCATCGCCGCCGATGCGGCGTTCGAGAACACGATCGTGAACTGCACGCCCAATGCACCGGTGACCATCGGCCAGTGTGCACGCGCGATTCTGCAGGCGCTGGAGTGGGATGCGCGGATTGTGCATCCGCCCGGCAGCTTCCAGGGAGCCGCCTACAAGAGCCTCGACTCGACCCGCCTGCTGGCGGCGACGCAATGGCGGCCGCGCGTCGCACTGGCGGACGGTGTCAGCCGCACACTCGATGCCGACTTCACCGGAGAGCGCATGTCATGATGACCGTCTCTCGCACTCCGCTGCGCGTCAGCTTCTTCGGTGGCGGCACCGACTACCCGGAATACTATGAACGCGCCCGGGGTGCCGTGCTCGGCATGGCGATCGACAAATATGTCTACATCTCCGGTTTGCGGCTGACTTCGGTGCTCGACTACCGCTACCGCGTGAGCTACTCGCGGATCGAGACCGTGACTGATGTGCGCGATCTGCAGCACCCCGTGGTGCGCAGCGTCATTCAGCATTTCGAACTGCTCGACGCGCTCGACCTCTCCATCATGGCCGACCTTCCCGCGCGCAGCGGGCTTGGCAGCTCATCATCGTTCACCGTGGGGCTGATCAATCTGGTTCATGCGCTGCAGAAACGGCCGATCACCAAGCTGGATCTCGCGCGGAACGCGGTGTTCGTCGAGCGTGAGCTGCTGCACGAGAATGTCGGCGTGCAGGACCAATATCACGCCGCATTCGGCGGGTTGAACCGGTTCGAGTTCACGTCCGGGCGGACGCGCATCGAGCCGGTACAGATGACGGCGCCCTGCCTTGCAGCGCTGACGGCCTCGATGTTCCTGCTCTACACCGGCGTGACCCGATTTGCCTCGGAAACCGTGGAGGAACAGATTGAGCGCACGAGGAACCACACGGTGGATAACGAGCTGTCGCATCTGCTCGCTCTGGTCGATCAGGCGGTGGACGTTCTGGAGGGAGACGATCCGGACAATCTGCTGAATGTGTTCGGCGCAATGCTGCACGACGGATGGGAGACGAAGAAGCGGCTCTCGTCGAAAGTCAGCCTGCCGCACATCGATGCATTGTACGACGCGGCGCGCGCGGCCGGCGGCCTGGGTGGCAAACTCTGCGGCGCGGGGGGCGGCGGGTTTCTGCTGATGTTGGTGCCGCCGCAGCGACAAGCCAGGTTCCTGGAGCAGATGCGGGATGTCGCCGTGATCCCGATCGGCATCGACACCATCGGGTCCACGATCCTGACTGGTTGAGCTCCCGACTTCAGGATGCAACCCGGGGACATCTCGCCGGCACATTTCGCTGTACACGCCTACAGCGGAATCACGATCTCGTCATCCTGCGGGATGAAAATCGTGCCATAACCAGCGCTGCGCTGTCTGATGTCGCCCAGTTCAGCACCTTCCTCCGCCAGCCGGCAGGGCACGGTTTCGTTGCGCGCATTATGGCGAACGAACCTGAAGCTGACCCGCTCCATTGTTCGCGCAGTGCAGGACAGCCGGACCATCATGCCGATCCAGTCGCCATGCCTGCGCCCGCCATGGCCGGTGTGGAACGAGAAGCTGCCCAGGCCGTAGAAGATCGGCTTGCCGCGATACACCTCCACCGGCAGCGAATAATGCGGGCCGTGCCCGATGACGACATCGGCACCGGCGTCGATCGCCGTGTGGCCGATCTCGCGCATATACGCGAGCACGTCCTTGTGCAGTCCCCAGTGACAGGAGGCGACGACGAAATCGGCCTTTGCGCGCAGACTGGCGATGTCATCGGTGAAGGCACGCAGATAGTCCGGGTCGGCCCAGGTGATGATCACCGGCGGTATTCCCGGGCGGTTGAGCGGCGGGATTTCCGGCCGTGTCTTGTGCATCGGCACCTGATAGGCGGTGTGGGCGCGGATGACCGCGATGCCGCTGGAATTCGGTCCGGCCTCGTGGTTGGTCGGCCAATGGACCGAGCTGCGTTGCAGGAAGCCGTAGCGCAGCCCGTTGCGTTCCACGACGATCGGTGCGCGTGCCGTTGCGACGTTCGCCCCGGCCCCGGTGTGCGTGATGCCAAGCTCGTCCAGGCGGCCAATGGATGCGGTGATCGCCGCGTCGCCATAGTTCACGTTGTTGGCGATGCCGACCGCGGCGATACCGGCCAGAAGCAGCGTTTCGCCACCGGTGATCGGGGATGCGAAGAAGCCTTCATTCTCCACCGCATGCCCCGATGGCGGATCGTAAAGACAGCATTCCAGATTGCTGAACACGATGTCGGCTGCGCGGAAATCCTCCCGCACGCGCGCGAAGGGCACAGCCGGGTCGTCGACGTTCATCAGGTTGACGTCGCCGGTCAGAATCATCGTTCCCATCCGGCGACCCTACCGGCGTTGCACGGCATTGCCAATCAGCGGGCACAAGCAGCAACCTTCGCCGGTAAATGTGCATGGAGGGGGAGATGCAGGGCGGCCCGCTCGCCGGCATTCGCGTGATCGATCTGACAACGGTCGTGCTTGGGCCATTCGCCACACAGCTCCTGGGCGACATGGGCGCCGATGTGATCAAGGTGGAATCGCCTGATGGCGACAATTGCCGCTGGATCGGGCCGAGCCGCACCAGGGGAATGGGCGCCTACTTCGCCATGCTCAACCGGAACAAGCGGAGCGTGGTGCTGGACCTGAAGCGGCCGGCGGCGAAGGATGCGCTGCTGCGGCTGGTCGATGGTGCGGACGTGTTCGTGCACAACATGCGGCTCGGCGCCGCGGAACGGCTGGGCCTCGGTTACGCCAGCCTGTCGGCGCGCAACCAGCGGCTTGTCTATGCCTGTGCCTCGGGATTTCGCAAGGGCAGCAGCAAGCAGGAGCATCCCGCGTTCGACGACCTGATCCAGGGGATGAGCGGGCTTGCCGCGTTGAACGCCGGGCCTGATGGCGCGCCGCGCTACGTGCCGAGCGTGGTGGTGGACAAGCTGACCGGACAGATGCTCGCGTCGATGATCGGCATGGCGCTGTTTCACCGCGAACGCACGGGGCAGGGGCAGGAAGTGCATGTGCCGATGCTCGAGACGATGCTGTCCTTCCTGCTGGTCGAGCATCTGTGGGGCGCGGTACTCAACCAGCCGGAACTGGGCCTCGGCTATCCACGCATGCTGACGCCGCATCGGCGGCCGTACGCGACGAAGGATGGCTACATCTCGGTCATCGCGGTGAGCGACGCGCACTGGGGCCGGTTGTTCGAGGCGATGGGCCGAGCGGCGCTGATCGATGATCCGCGCTTCGCGACGATTGCGGCACGGTCGGATAACGTGGATGCGCTGTATGCGGTGCTGGCCGAAGGGATGCGCGAGCGCACTATGGCGGAATGGTTGACGGTACTGGGCGCGCTCGACATTCCCTGCGGGCCGGTCAACACGCTGGAGGACCTGCTGCAAGACGAGTACCTGCGAGAGACAGGATTCTTCCAGCACATGCAGCATCCGCTCGACGGTGAAGTCACCCTCACGGCAATACCGGCGCGGTTCTCTGCCAGTCCGCCTTCCGTGCGCAGGCTATGGCCGGCGCTCGGTCAGCATACCGAGGAGGTCTTGCGCGAGATCGGCTGCGACGAGCACGAGATACAGGTGATCACCGGCGCCGGTTGATGCCAACGGCATAGTCAAACACCGACGACGGCATGAGCCCCTCGCAAGCTTATACCGCCGAGCGCAGGTCCTGACTTGTAATCGTCATTCCCGCGAAGCGTGTCCCCGCGAAGGCGGGGAGCGGGAACCCAGAGCCGAAACAAAAATGCCGGTCTCATTGGATGCCCGCATTCGAGCGTGTGAATGGATCAATCTCTGCCCCACGCGTGACGGTGACCCCTGGGTCCCCGCATGCGCGGGGATGACAACCTATGCACCGAGCGTTGACACTGCCGCAGTCAGACGGGGGCGACGGTGCGCCAGCTATCGTTCGGGCCGGACACTTCCACCAGCCCGGCGATTCCCCCGCTTGCCTCGCGCGGAACGCAGAGCATGTTGTGCGAAGCGATGCGGCCGAAGATGTTCTCACGATCGCCGGCAAAGTTATCCGGCGTGAACAGAAACGGTGCATGCCAGAAGAGCCGATAATTGTGTGACAGCAGCAGGGTGATCAATGCCCTGGACTGCTCGTCGCGTTCGTTCTCCACATAGAGGGCGGGGCGTAGACGGCGGATGGTGTCGGCGGCGCCTTGCAGCGCCTCCACTTCCATGCCCTCGACATCCATTTTGATCAGGCGGCAGCCGGTCACTTGCAGGCTGTCGATCGTGATCAGTGGCACGTGCTCGCCCTGCTGCCAACGATTGCCGAGTGGCAAGGCGCCGAAATTGTTCGGCGCATCGGGTGGCAGAACGGGCACCAGCAGCTCGCCAAGCGCGGCGCCGACGGCCTCCTGGCGTGCGGCGACATTGGCGCAAGAATTCAGTGCGAGATTGGCACACAGCGTCTGGAAGACGAGGCGCTGCGGTTCGAAGGCGAGTACCGCGCCGGTAGGACCGACGATGCGCGACAGGGCGACCGTATGGGCGCCGATATTGGCGCCGACCTCGATCACGATGTGGCCGGGTTGCACGACCTGGCGGAACACGTCCAGCTCCGCCGCCGACCACTCGCCGTACTTGCGCAACGAGGCGCCGACGAACGTGTCGTGGCGGTTGAACAGCATCAGGCCGTCGCGGCAGACGGCGAGTTCGTTGTAGCCGTCTGGCGGCAGGATCGGGATGGTGCGGGCTGGCATGCGGGAACCTAGGGAATGGCGGAAACGGCGGCACGGTAGCGCAACGGGAGCGTCGCAGGGAACAGTTGTCGCTCAGTCGCGGTGCGCGGCGAGTTCTGCAGCAATCGCCTGCATCACGTCGTCCCAGGTGCGGACGGTCTGCTGACGGAACAATCTTGCGCTCGGATACCACGGCGTGTCCGGCCGATCGAGCAGCCACCGCCAGTCCGGGGCGCGGGGCAGCATGATCCACACCGGGCGCCCCATCGCGCCGGCCAGATGGGCAACCGAGGTGTCCACCGTCACCAGCAGGTCGAGATTCTCCAGGATCGCCATCGTGTCATCGTAGCCGTCTATCTCGGCGCCGATATTGATCAGCGGCGCCCGGCCGTAATACGCCCCTGCCTGGCCGGTCTTCGGCCCTTTCTGCAGCGCCAGCAGCGCGATGCCGGGGACCCGGGCGATCGGCGCGAAATCGGCGAGTTGCGCTGACCGATTGCGGTCGTTGTTGTGGGTCGGACGGCCGGCCCAGATCACGCCGATGCGGCGGAACCCGCGCGGCACCAGCCCATCGAGTCGGTCCGCCCAGTGCGCGATCCGCGCAGGGTCCGCGTGCAGATAGGGAATCGCGGCCGGAACCGTATCGACGCGCGAGCCGGCGAGCCGGGGTAGGCCGGACAGCGCGCAGAACGCCCCGTAGCCGGGGGCCTCCTGCCAGCGCACGAACAGTCGCGCCTGCGATGCGATCTGGCGAAGCAACGGCTTGACCTCGCCGCTGCAGGCGATCGCAATGTCGGGGCAGCGTTCGGCCGCCCAGGGAATGTAGCGGCTGAACTGGATCACATCGCCGAAACCCTGGTCGGCGACCAGCAGCAGCGTACGATCCAGTGCCGCGCCATCCCATTGCGGCCTGTCGGTCGGCGGCATCAACGGCGCTGCACCGGCGATGCGGAAACGCCACTCGTACTCCTCCCAACCCTCCGCCCATTCGCCGCGCAGCAGCAGTGTCTCGGCGCGGACGAAATGCGCCCCGGGCAGACCCGGATCGATGCGCAGCGCGCGGCCGGCGCAGTCCAGTGCCTCGTCCAGCTCGACCCGGTGGTAGTGGATGATCGCTTGGTTGTGCAGGCACAGCGGATCGGCAGGGGCTAGTGCGGTGGCGCGGCGCGCCGTGGCCAGTGCTTCGTCGAGTCGGCCCAGCGCGCGATACACCTCGCAGATGTTTCGCAGATAGAGCGGTGTGTCGATCCCGTAGGCGAGCGAGCGCTCCATCAGCGCGAGCGACTGCGTGGCGTCGCCCAGTCGGAACGCCACGATGCCAGCGAGGTGCAGCGCGTCGGGCTGGTTCGGCGCAGCGGCGAGAACGTGGTCCAGCAGGCGCTTGGCTTCATCCAGCCGGCCCGTCCGCTCGTACTCGTTGGCGATGCGCAGCACCTCGCCGAGCGGCAGCGGCACCGTGGCGGCGGTCGGCGCCCGTGGCGCGGGCGCGGGTACCTCCATCAGTCCACCGTGTAGCCGAGCCGCTCGATAACCGGCTGCAGGATCGGCAGCACCGGCTCAAGGTGCTTGCGATAGTGGCGATAGCGGAACGCCGAACGCTTATACAGCGGCTCCGTCACCTGCGCGTAGCTGGCGGTGCGGGCGTAGCGGCGGTTCTTGTGGAACGTCAGGCACGCCTTGTCGAAGTCCTCGCCGACGAACGCCAGCATCGCGCGCACGCTCGCCTGCTGATCGGCGACAATGTCCTCGTAGCGGATCGGCAGATAGCGCAGCGTCATCTCGCCGCGATAGTGCTGCACAAGGTCCATCACCCGCACGTAGTGCAGCGCCGCGGTCTCCAGCGCGTAGGCACAGAACAGGCCGTGGGTGAACTGGTTGGAGAAGGCCGATACCATGATGTCGAGCGGATGACGCAGCACATGGATCAGCGGCGCCTCCGGGAACAACAGCGCGATCAGGCCGAGGTGCGTCTCGTTCAATGGCATCTTGTCGGTGAAACGCGCAGCCCCGGGCCGCAGCACGCCCATCTGACGTACCTTCTGCAGATAGTAGTCGCGCAGATTGTCCAGCCCCTCGCGCTGATCGCCCATCCACAGTTCGGCGAGCGCCTCGGGATAGCCGAGCGGGCTTGCCAGCATGCGCGGCATGATCGCGGTAATCTCATGGATCAGCGGCAGCTCGTCGCCCGCCGCGATGCGCGGATGCGCCGACAGCGTCTGCTCCACCAGCGTGGTGCCCGAGCGCGGGAAGCCCAGGATGAAGATCGGCTGCGGGACATCCGAGCGCACGGTCGCGCGCGGTATCAGGCGCAGCCTTCCGGCGGTGAAGAAGCCGCGCAGGCGCGCGGTCTGCTGCTCCGCCTCCGCGTCGAGATAGGCCTGTCCCGACAGTTCGCGCGCCAGTCGCTTGCCCTCGGCGAAGGCAGCCCAGGCATCGTCGTAACGGCCAAGCTGGTCGAGCAGACGGCCTTTCTCCAGCAGCTCATTGGGTCCGAGCCGACCCTCGTCGTCGGCGGACCCGTCGATGATGGTGAGCGCTTCGTCGTAGCGCCGCATGCGGCCCAGCAGCACCGCGCGAGAAAGCCGCACGCCCTGGTCGTTTGGGAACAGCGAGTCCATCCGGTCCAGGATGCCTGCCGCCGCCTTGAAGTTGCGGTCCGCCTCCTCCAGCCGGGCGAAACCCAGCAGGGTCTGCCGGATCTCCGGCGCGGCGGCGACCGACTCCTCGTACAGCTTGCGCGCCTCCGACATGCGGCCCTGGTTCTTCAGGTTCCAGGCGAGGTTGGCGACCAGGATCGGGTCGCGCTGGCCGGTCAGCTCGAGCACGCGGCGATAATGGTACTCGCCGATCTGCGGCCGGTTGGCCTCCGTCATGATCATGCCCATCAGGTTGTGTGCCTGTGGGTTTTCCGGAGCGATGCGGACGGCATTGCGCGCGTGCAGTTCGGCTTCCGCGAGGCTGCCCTTGCCGAGCAGGATCAGTGCGAGTTCGTTGGTCGCGACAAGGTTGTTCGGGTCGAGCGCGACGAGGCGGCGGATCAATGCCTCGGCGGCGCGCGCGTTCCCCTGCGCCTTGCGGATGTCGTAGAGCACCGAGAGCGCGCCGGGACGATCCGGTGCCAGCTCCAGCACGTCAAGGCAAAGCCGTTCGGCCGTCTCGATCGCACCCTGGCGGTGTGCCTGGATGGCACGCTCGACCAGCGGCACGAGATGCCGTGTCGCCTCCGGTGGCGGCAGCGATTGTAGTTGCAGGCTGCAGCAGCGGACGGCGCGGAGGCCGCTGCCACAGGGACACAGAGCGGAAACCGGTGCGTTCATCGTTCAAGATCGGTTCTCGCACGCGGCGCGCCA